>NZ_JBSWSP010000022.1:0-47313 GCF_054095825.1 Candidatus Nitrosopumilus sp. bin_68KS | reverse complement strand
AATTAAACCACATTAAGAAAATTTATGACAGAATCAAAAAAGAGACAGAAACAAAACACAAGATGAAATTGAAAATTAATTTTGGAACCATGATTGAGGTGGTAAGAGCAGCACTTACTGCAAATGAACTTGCAACTACTGCAGAATTCTTTAGCTTTGGTACCAATGATTTGACACAAGGAACATTTAGCTTTAGTAGAGAAGATGTAGAAGGTAAATTCCTTCCAGAATATATGGAAAAAGAACTTCTTGAGAGAAATCCATTCCAATCAATTGATGTTAACGGGGTAGGTAGTTTGATAAAAATTGGCGTTACTGCAGGACGGGAATTACGACCAAACATGGAGATTGGAATATGTGGAGAGCATGGAGGAGATCCAAGCTCAATTAAATTCTGTCATAGTATTGGTCTGAGTTATGTTAGCGCATCACCACATAGAATTCCTATTGCAATAGTTGCAGCAGCACAAGCTGCAATAGAGCAACCAAAAAAAGCAAAATCAAAGAAAAAGAAAACAAAATCAAAGAAAAAATAAATAATTCCAAATCAAAGTAATTTCATTATGACAAAAAGCATTAGCTATTCAGATGCAGGAAAAGATTGTAAATGGTCCACTACCGCACCAACAGAAAAAGAACTTATGGATAAAGTAACCCAACATGTGATAGAAAAACACAAAGAAATTGAACTAAACCCAGAATCAATATCTAGCATAAAATCATTAATCAAAGATATCTAGAAACTATAGCAGGCAGTAAAACCATTCCGTTAAACTATAGATTTTAAAACTAATCAAGATAATCCAAAATGAGATGTTACCACGTATTGATTCAATAAAACAAATAAGACAAAAGATAGGGATTACACAAAAAAAACTGGCCACAATGACAGGAGTTAGTACTTCAATGATTAATCAAATTGAATCAGGTAGAAGTCAGCCAAGCTATGAAACAGCAAAGAGAATTTTCGATAATCTTGCAAAACTAGAAGGGGAATCATCATCTCATACAGCAGGGGATTTTTGTAGTAAAGATATTGTAAAGCTAAAACCAACCAATACACTTCATGATGCAATCAAAAAAATGCATCAATTATCAATTAGTCAAATTCCTGTTTTTAGTAATTCTGAAGTTGTGGGAGTGGTGTCAGAAGATGGTATTGTAAAACACTTAGCAGATGTAGGAGAATCAGAACTAAAAAAGGCCAAACTTGCAGATACGATGGATCCTGTACCGCCAATAGTAGATTTTGACACCCCAGCAAATGTACTTGTTCCATTAATTAGATATTCAAAATGCATTCTTGTTACAAAAAAATCAAAAATTGTTGGAATAATTACCGCATCAGATACTTTGAAAATGATGGAATAATCATTCTTTTGGATGAGAGCATAATTCTGCAAGAACCCCATGAAGAGATTTTGGATGAATAAAAGTAACTTTAGTTCCTGCAGATCCAGGTCTCACTTTACCTAAGAATTGAATGCCACATCCTTCCATCCTTTCTACTTCATCTTCAATGTTATCAGTTTCTAATGCCATATGATGTAATCCAGGTCCTTTTTTATCAAGGAATTTTTTGATTGGACTAAAATCATTTGTTGGTTGCATTAATTCAACACGACCATTTTCTAAATGAATAATTGCAACTTTAACTCCTTCAGTTTCTACTGTTTCAAATTCGACGCTGTCTACACCTAATGCTTGTTGATACACTTTGGCGGATTCCTCAACATCGTTTACTGCGATTGCTATATGATCAATTTTCATCTAAAAGACATTCTCAACTCACAGTATTAATGGATTTATTTTATTTTAAAATTAGAAAATTTTTGTATCGTGACTAGAACAATGTTCGGGTTTTATTAAGGAACAAATAATACCAATACTCCAAGATGGACGAATTAAAAATCAAAAAAGATTTTACAGATATTTACACACAGGATTCCCCATATGAATATCTAAAAGAAATGGACAAATTAGAATATTCCATTTCAGATTCTACAAAACCATTGTACAACTCCATCATAGAACAATTAGAAAAATCATTATCAAGACCCATCAATGTTTTAGATTTAGGAAGTTCATATGGCATCAACGCATCATTGATGAAATATAATTTAACAATGTCAGAATTGAATGATTTCTTTTTAAATGGATCTGAGCCTACGAAAAATGAAATTAAACAATTCTACAAGAAATGCGACAGCAAGGATAACATGAATTTCTATCAAATAGATATTTCAAACGAGGCTCTAAAATTCTCAGAAGAGATGAATTTGTGTGAAAGAGGGATGAATGTTGATCTTGAAGCTGAAAAATTAAATCTGCTAGAATCATTACCCAAAATGGACATAGTGATTGCAACTGGATGTGTTGGTTATATCGGCTACAAGGCATTTTTAAATCTATTAAAAGTAATTAAAAATAGACAATCCAATTCAATCAAAACTGAAACAGAGTATATCACACCAATCTTTGCATTCTCTGTTCTCAGAATGTTTGACATGGAAGATATTGAGGAAGTTTTTGAGATGTATGATTACTCTGTTGAAAAAAGTGACATAAAACCAATACATCAAAGAAGTTTCTCAGGCCCTAAAGAAAAAGCACAGACTTTATCTTTATTGCATGAGATGGAAATCAATACTGAAAAATATGAAGATGACGGGAATTTCTACGCAGACTTTTATGTTGCAAAAAGCAAAAAATAAAATCTATTAAAAATAAAATTTCACAGTAGTTTTGAAAATAAATTCATAAAAGATCTAATTAAAAGACTTCTTTTGGCCTATATTCACCAAATACTTCCCGGAATGTATTACTGATTTCACCAGTTGTAGCAAATGCTTTGGCAGCAGTAATTATGTAAGGCATCAGATTTTCATCAGTATCTGCAGCACTTTTCATCGCAGACAGTGCTTTTTCCCATTTGTTTTTGTCTCTAGAATCACGTAACTTTTTGAGTGCTTTTTTCTGTTGAATTTCCACATCACCGCCAATACGAAGTAAGTCAGGTTGTTTTTCTTCTTCAGAATATTTGTTCATGCCAACAATTATTCGTTCACCGTCATCGATTTCTTTCTTTAAACGATATGCATTAGCTCGGATTTCAGATTGAAAGAATCCTTTTTCAATTGCTTTAACAGAGCCGCCCATTTTTTGTATTTTTTTAAGATATTTCCATACACCATCTTCAATTTGGTCACATAATTCTTCAAGATAGTAAGAACCTGCCAGAGGATCAGCCGTTTTTGTAATTCCACTTTCATGTGCAACAATTTGTTGTGTTCTAAGTGCAATTTTTGCAGACTCTTGAGTAGGAAGAGCCAATGCTTCATCTCTAGAATTTGTATGAAGTGATTGAGTGCCTCCTGCCACAGCTGCCATTGTTTGAATTGCAACTCGAATGATATTATTATCTGGTTGCTGTGCAGTCAATGATTCACCACTGGTTTGAGTATGAAATTTTAGTTGTAGTGAACGTGGATTCTTTGCATGAAACATTTCTTTTAAAATTTTTGCATAAACTTTTCTTGCTACCCTAAACTTTGCAACTTCCTCAAAGAATTCAATAGTACAGCAAAAAAAGAATGAAAGACGGGGGGCAAAATCATCAATTTTCAAACCTGCGTCCAAACAAGTTTGAATGTATGCAATAGCATTTGCCAATGTGAATGCAACTTCTTGTGTAGCAGTACACCCAGCTTCTCTCATATGATATCCCGAAATTGAAACGGGATACCATGATGGAACTTTTTCTGCACAATAGCCAATCATATCACCAATTAATCGCATCGAGGGTTGAGGAGGATAGATGTAGGTATTTCTTGCAATGTATTCTTTTAAAATATCATTTTGAGTTGTTCCACGAAGTTCATGGCTTTTGAATCCCTGAGCTTCTCCAACGGCAATATAATATGCAAGCAGGGTAGATGCCGTGGAATTAATTGTCATTGAAGAGCTAACTTTACCTAGAGGAATGCCATCAAAGGCAGTCATCATATCTTTAATGGATGTTATTGATACACCGACTTTTCCCACTTCACCTTCTGCTTGAGGAGAATCAGAATCATAACCAATCTGAGTTGGCAAGTCAAAGGCCATGCTAAGCCCAGTTTGTCCTTTTTCAAGCATGAATTTGAATCGTTCATTTGTAAGTTTAGCATCACCGAATCCAGAATACTGTCGCATTGTCCAGAATCTTTCACGAAACATTTCAGGATGAATACCCCTTGTGAAAGGATATTTTCCTGCATCCTCAAGAGGTCTTTTTTTAGCAGATTTTTGATAAATACGTTTTACGGGAAAAGAGGAATCAGTAAAAATTTTCTTTTCAGGACTTTTTGATTTTATTGATTTTTTTGCAGCCATTTTATCACTTTAACAAGGATTTTGTAATTTTATCTCCTGCATCAAATGGATCTATGGTTTTTGTTTGTAATTTTTTGAGGTATTTTGAGAATGATTTATCAGAATCTAACATATGATCCATCTTTTCTTTGATGTTATTTAAAACAATATCCTTTAGTTCGTCTTCAAGTCGTTTTTGCTCTTTTTCCTTCTTTAATTTCTTTTTAGATACCATCATTTCTTTGAGAGTTTTTGCAAATAATGTAATTCCAGAATTCTTTTTTACAGATGTTTTAAGGATAGTTGGATTTCTAACAGAATCTCCAATAAAGTCTCTAACTGCATCAAATAGTTGATTTGTTCCAGCAAGATCACTTTTGTTTACAAGATAGATATCACCAATTTCAGTCAAACCAGCTTTGATAGTTTGAATGCTATCACCAGTATTGGGATTAAAAACAACTACAGTAATGTCTGCAATATTAGAAATCTCAACTTCTGTTTGACCAGCACCAACACTTTCAATTATTATTGGATTAAATCCAGCATATTCTAAAATTCGAATGCTATTACGTAATGAACGAGAAACTGCACCTGTAGCACCACGGGAAGCAATACTTCTGATGTATGTTCCAGAATCTGTAGATTCAGTCATTCTAACTCTATCACCAAGTATAGCACCACCAGTGACATGGCTAGTAGGATCAATTGCAAGAACAGCAGGTTTTGTTCCTAATTTTTTCATCTCTACTGCTGTTTTGTTAATCAGTGAACTTTTTCCAGCACCTGCAGGACCAGTGATTCCAATGATAATGGCGTTGCCAGTATCTTTGAAAATAGTCTTTATGATTTTTTTTGCTTCTTTTTGATCATTTTCCATAATGGTAATGGCTTTGGCAATTGCACCTCGTTTTCCTCTTTTCAAATCTGCAAGCATATCCATCACACAATTAGATTTCAGAGGTGCAATAAAATCTTGTATCTGATCTAAGATTTAGAATAGATTACAGGGGGAGCAGGATCACCAAGCGCATGAATTTCAGTTTTTAATTGTACATGTCCAAATTCTTTATGATCAATTTCTAAAACTACAGGATGTATTGCCCAACCATATTTCGGTACAGTTTGAAATGGTACAATTTCAATAAATTGATAATCATAGAATGTTTTTTGGAAAGACTCACCCATTCCAAGTATTTCCATGACAACAGTAGTTGTCTTTTCAGATTTGTCAAGAAATGAAATTTCCACATGTCCAGTATCATAGTACACTGCATCTACCTGAAAAGTTTGACGTAGTTCATCTTTGTTATCAGTTGCACCACCTATGAGAAAAACTAATGCTAAAACAGTAAAAATTCCAAGAAAAATTGGAGGCCCAAGTTTTTTAGCCATCTTTGAATTCTCGTCTCATTCGTCTTAGGAGTTTTGAGTTGATTCTAATTCTTTCCAGGGTTTGTGTTTGAGTTCTCTCAGTTCCAGGAGTAGGATTTTTTTTGAAAAATGTTTTAATTTCTGATTCCATCGAGTCATCAGCTACAGAAGAGATACTGGCCACAATTCGGTTAAACAAAGGATTTCCATGACCTACTTTTTTGTTAATTTTTTTCCAATTTTTCTTCAACCATGACCACAAAACCTTGTCACCGTATGGGTTTGCAGCAACCCTCATGATGGGTAATTGCATATTTTGAGAACGGACATTTGGAGTTTGAGAAAAATCAAGTGATTTGAGCAAGAGTTTTTTGTCTTTGAAACTACACATAGCGCCAAGGAATCGAAGTTTTTCTTCCATAGTTTTTGCATTCTTGTATAATTGGGTTAATTCTGTATGAGTTTTTAAATTTCCATTCCATGCAGCTATTGAACAAATAGGTTCTACTAAATCAGGAGTAAGTGAACTAGGAGATTTTAAGAATTTTTTGTATCGCCTAATAGCCTCATCAGTGACTTCATCATCATTCATTTTTCCCAATGCTGAAATTACAAAAGAACGTAAAAGAGCATCAGTGTGTTTGTCTGATTTTTTTGGTTCCCATCCTAAATTAAATAAAATTTTTCTAAAGTAATTTACAGCGTAACTTCTAATCTCTTCGGCAAATTTTTCATCAAATGCTCTAAAGTATAATGATGCCAGATTATGTGCAACATTAACTGATGCAAGATAACTATCTTCATCAAAATAAGCATCAGAAAAGTCAAGATAATTTCGAATTTGCTCATTCCCAGAAACACAAAGTGAAAATAAATCATTTTGAATTGCCCATCTATCAATTGCAGGGATTCGTTTTTCATCTACTAACATTTTCAAATCAAGAAGAATCCCTTCATCGTATTTAACACGATAGAATCCTTTTCGCCCATAGTTTACAACAAAACCCATGGTATTTTTAGGCAAATTCACGGACATTGATTTTTTTGTAAATAATTTTTTAGAAAATTCACCATCCAATCCTAAAGATAATGGAATGGACCACAAGCCCTTACTGAATTTTTCATCTGATTCAAGCAAGTACCTTTTCTGTTTTAGTTTGAGGACATTTCCATCTTGAGCAACTTCAACTAATGGAAATCCAGGTTGCTTGAGCCAAGTGTGAACCATAGATGAAACTGGCATTCCAGATGCTTTTCCAATCGCATTCCACAAATCTTGCCCTTCAGCATTTTTGTATTTGAAATCAGACAAGTATTTTTTTAGGCCCTTTTGGAAATTTGGCTCTCCAACATAATTCTCAAGCATCCTCAACACACATCCACCTTTATCATAAGAAATTGCATCAAAGATTTCTCGAATTTCAGCAGGGGAATTTACTGTAACATCAATTGGATGTGTTGTTTTAAGAGAATCAAGACCCATTGCCACATTCATTGCATCCTCAATGAATTGATTCCACAAATCCCATTCAGGATAAAATTTGTCTACAAACTTTGTAGCCATAAATGTAGCAAAGCTTTCATTGAGCCACAAATCATTCCACCATTTCATAGTAACTAAATTTCCAAACCATTGATGTGCAATTTCATGTGAGATTACTTCGGCAATGAATTGTTTAGTTCTTGTCGATGATGTTTTAGGATCATAAAGAAGAATTGTTTCTCTAAATGTAATTGCTCCCCAGTTTTCCATTGCACCTGCTGCAAAGTCAGGTACTGCAATTAAATCAAGTTTAGGTAGAGGGTATTTTATTCCAAAATATTTTTCATAAGATGTTAAAAGTTTTTTCCCTAGTTCTAGGGAAAACTTTCCTTTTGATTTATTGCCTTTTGTTGTGACAACCCTGATCTGAATCTTTCCAACTTTTCCTGTCAGATACTCAAATTCACCCACACCAAGATAAATCAAATATGTTGAAACAACAGGAGTCTTTGCAAAATGATAAACTGTTTTGGCGCCAATTTTTTTCTTTGATTTAATTGGCATGTTTGATATTGCGGAGAATCTATTATCAGCAATTATCGAAATTTCAAAAGTAGCCTTAGCTTTAGGTTCATCCCAACATGGAAATGCACGTCTAGCATCTGCTGCTTCAAACTGGGTTGTAGCAAGATATTTTGTTTTTCCATTTTGATGATATTGGCTTCTATAGAATCCAAGTAGCCTATCATTTAAAATGCCTTGAAATTCAATATTGATGATAACTTTACCTTTGATTTTTTCAGATAATTTGATTTGTAATTCTTCTTTTTTTGCATCAAGAACCGTAGTGGATTTTACAAGATTTCCTCTTGATTGTACATGGCATGAGATTATTTTTAACTCAGCGCAGTCCATAGAAATTGTATTTGTAGATTTTTTACAATCTGCAGTAATGATTTCAGTGCCAGAAAAAGTGAATTTTTTAAGATCAGGCTCAAAAGTTAACTCATAATTAATCGGGGTAACGTCCACGATGAAATTACTTTACTTAGGCTTTAAGTAGATTTTCCATTTTCATAGATCATGTCCAAGGATCTGATCTTTCATCCCAAGTAATTGCGTTAAAATTATTCTCAGATATAGAAATGCTGTCGCAAAGACCAGATAGTAAACATTCATCTGAGCAATGAGTTAATTCTGAAATTTTCATATATTTTCCACAGTTTTCACAATATTGACCCATATCTCATTTCACCAAACTTAGATTTCTCCTAGTCTAGTATGAATAGAAAAAGAGTATAAAATAATCCATAATTTTCATTTCTGAGAATAAATATCATTTATGATAACAGAATCATAACCAGAATAGATCCAACTTATAAGATCATAAAGCTTTGGCTTCTATAAGTTGGATTCAAAGACAATAAAATCGCAGCAGCATCCACCAAAAAAAGAAAAAACACGTAGTGTAACTTATCGCTTACCAATAAAATTAGTTGAAGAGATAGAAGCCGAAGCAAACAATCACAACATATCACATAATGTAATGGCAAGACAAATTTTAGAAAAATATGTCCAGTGGGACAGATATACAGAAAAAATAGGAGTTATTCCAGTACCAAAGAAAATTTTAGATATTTTTGGAGCAGAAATGAGTTCTGAAGATATCAATGAAATTATCAATGTAATAAAGCCCGTAATCAAAGACACAGTCTTATTTATCAAAGGAAGGTATGATTTGAAAAGATGTATTGAAACATTAGAGGACTATATGCGTGCATCAGGAATGAAATCAGATCATAGAATAGAAGGCAACATACATCATTTTGTCATTCAACATGAGCTTGGAAGTAATTGGTCAATTTTCACTGAACAATTACTACAAGAAATTTTTCATGAATTTTTACCAGATACAAAAATGAAATCACAGACAACAGAATCTACTGTTGTGGTATCTATTTCATTAGGCAGTGAATTCAGTGAACATGATTATTAGAAAATTAGAAGAAGATTAGTTGGTGTTAAAAACTACATCAACAGTGATCTTTCCATCATAGAATCGTGTATTGGCTTCTTTAATTTTGCTCTTATACAAAAAGAGTCTTTTCCCTTCTTCAGTAATTACACCCGAAGTACGAACCATATGGGAGTCATGAAGTTGCTGTATTCTCCTATATACGGTACTTAGTGGGATATTTTTTTCTCGAGATATTTCAATTGCAGATTTTGAAGAATTCATTATAGATTCTAAGATTAATCTACAATATTTGTCAGATAAGATTTCAAGAAAAACTTCTTTTCTTTCTAGATCTTCAATTTTTAATTGATTTAGGATTTGCATATTGTTACTAGATGATTTTGAGTTATAATGAGTGAGAAGACAACTATGTGCACTGCAAGACAAATATCATAACAATGGAATCTAAATATCTGATTGGGTACTTTGATCAGCTTTGAGTCCTTTGTATCGATTTCTAATGGTAACTTCAGTCACCCCTGCAGCTTCTGCAAGATCTCGTTGAGTAATCGAGACTCCATTATGAACGCATGACAAGTATAATGCAGTAGCTGCCAGTCCCATAGGATCTTTTCCAGCAGATTCTTTACGTTCTTGCGCATCTTTTAGAACTTTAACTGCATAGCGTTTAGTTTTCTCAGAAATATCGAGTTTACTTGAAATTCTTGCAATACATTGAATGGAATCCACGACAGGCATTTTTAATTCCAATTCATGGTGCAATAATCTATAGCATCTTGCAATATCTTTTCGCTTTACATTGGCAGCATCAGCAATATCTTTTAGAGTTCGTGGAGTTTCAGTATCTCTGCATGCAGCATAAAGTGAAGCTGCAATCATTGCTGCAATAGAGCGTCCACGGACAAGTTTTTTCTCCAATGCTTTTCTGTAAATGTATGATGCTTTCTCAAGAACATTAGCAGGAATTGCAACCTTGTCTTTTAATTTATTTAAATCACTGAGTGCTTGTCGGAGATTTCGGTCTATGGGTTCATGAACTTGACTTCTACTATCCCAAGTTCTGAGTCGTTCAATGGTACTTTTCATGGATGTAGAAAGTGGCTTTCCTGATGCGTCTTTGTTGATAGGATTGATGACAGTAGACAATCCCATATCATGAATCATCAATGATGATGGAGCACCAGTTCTTGCAGGATCTGCACCACCATCTTTTGAAAATGATCTCCACTCAGGTCCTGAATCTTGTGATGTCTCAGAAATTACAAAACCACATTTAGAACAAAATCTTTCTCCTGTAACATCGTCTGTAAGTAAAGAATTTTTTCCGCAACGCAAACAAAGAGAATTTTGGCTTGAAGTTACCATCTAAACTAACCTTAAGCTTGTGCTCTTTTTAGAGAAATCTCAATTGATGAAACATCTCGATTTCTACCATCTTGAGATACTAATGATTCTGAACCAATTTTAACATCGCCAATTACAAATGCAGGTTTTGTTTTCTGCAATACTATTTGAGCGACATCTACTGCATGAGCAATAGTCATTCCTCTGGCTTTAATCGTGATTATTGGCATTGTGGCTAATTGAATAATTGCAGAGGTGACATAAGTCATCAATGGTTTTTTTCCAATGAAAATCGTATCTTTAGAACTGTTTGACATATTGAAATCGTATTGGCGCATAATTTAAACTGAGTATATACAACTAGTCGCAAATGCTGTTAAAAAAGAAAAAAAGATTTTTGATATACTTGGAAATAATTTAGTTCAAAATTAATTAAACGAAACTAGTCTAAATTCATCAACTACGATGTTTTGGCAAACATTCTCGGCAATAGACTGGTCTGTCCGCTTTTGGTTCAAAAGGAACTTCAGATTCTTTGCCGCAGTCAGAACATGTACATTTGTACATTTTTCTATCTTCGGACATATCTTAATTGACTTTCTCAACTATAAGAACGGTAGGTATTCTGAGAAAATCACAAACCATTGAAATTGTCAAAATTTATGCAATTACAGAAATTTCAGGACTAGACATTCCCCCATAACCAGGATCAATTTTCTGTTTAGGGTTAAGTGAAGTGTCATGATGACATGCTTTGTTGCAAACAGGGCAGAATTTTCTATCAAGAACAATACATTGACAAATATGATTTTTCACATATGCTTGAGCTGCATTATTCCATTCACCTGTCCCATTACAATACACACAAGTGTTTGGGCCAGAGGAGCCAACTCCTTTACAAAAATCACATACGTCTTCGGTCATACCTGTTATTACCGATACAAACTAATTTTTGAATCAATATATTTGAAGAGATTAAAGCATTTCACCTAAAAAAATAGATTGACGAAAATCAAATAAACCCTTTAAAACATACAAAATATAGAAATTATTATGAAACAAAAGACAGCATCACGAAGCATCAAAATCTTAGTTGCCAAGTTAGGTCTTGATGGTCATGATAGAGGGGCTTTAGTATTATGCAGAGCATTCAGAGATGCAGGAATGGAGGTAATATATTCAGGATTATTTGCAACGCCAGAAAGAATTGCACAGATTGCAGAAGATGAAGATGTTGATGCGGTTGCAATGAGTTTGCTAAATGGTGCACATGGAACTCTTTTCCCAAGAGTGGTAAAGGCATTAAAAAAGAAAGGAATTAACGACGTCCTAATAGTTGGCGGAGGAGTAATTCCAGACATTGATCATAAGGATCTGATAAAATCAGGAGTTGACCATGTATTTGGCCCAGGAACACCATTACCGACAATAATCAATCACATTACAAGCGGCGTATCTAAATTAAGAAAAATATAAGAAAAAAAGATTATTCTGTGGAATCAGGCCACATCATTTTACGCATTTCTTTACCAACTTTTTCAATTTGGTGTCCGTCATATTCTTTCATGTATTTGTCAAATGCATCTTTGCCGTTTTTCTGATATTCAGAAATCCACTCGTTGTTGAATGTACCATCTTGAATCATGGTAAGAACTTTTTTCATGTTTTCTTTATTTGCAGAATCCATTACCATTGGACCACGTGTCAGACCACCATATCTTGCAGTTTCACTTACACGTCTCCACATACCATTTATCCCATATCTCTGAATCATGTCTACGATGAGTTTGAGTTCATGTAAAACTTCAAAGTATGCAATTTCAGGTTGATATCCTGCTTCAACTAGAGTCTCAAATGCATTTGTAACCATAGAAGCTGCACCACCACAAAGGTCGGCTTGTTCACCAAACCAATCAGTTTCTACTTCCTCTTTGAAAGCAGTCTTGATCAATCCAGCTCTTGCACTTCCAATTGCTTTTGCAATTCCTAATGTTCGATCCCAAGCTTTTCCTGTAAAATCTTGTTCAACTGCAACAATTGCAGGAGTTCCAAAATTATCAAGATATGTTTCTCTAACTTTTGAACCAGGTCCTTTTGGGGCAACCATGATTAGATCAACATTACTTGGAGCTTCAATCCATTTCCAATAGATTGCAGCTGCATGAGAAAATGACAATGCTTTTCCTTCTGAAAGATTGGGTCCGATTTCATCCTTGTATACTTGCCCTTGAATCATATCTGGAATCAAAATATGTATAATGTCACCTTGTTTTGTTGCGTCTGCAACTGACATTACTTTGTGACCATCAGCTTCTGCCTTTTTCCAGCTGTTACCGCCTTCTTTTAGACCAATTATCACATTCAGACCAGAGTCTTTCATGTTGTTAGCTTGTGCATCACCTTGGATTCCATAACCGATTACAGCGACAGTTTGATCTTTTATTGGATCAAGGCTGATTTCGTTATCCTTCCATGTTTTTGCCATGAATTTTTTAAGAATGCTGCAAATATTAACTATGAAATTTAGATTTCAATTATTTTGTCACATGAACGACATTTTACAGTAACCTTTTCTCCAGGTAGCCTGACAAATCTCTTTGAACCGCATTTGGGACAAATTGGACAGGCTCGAATAGGTTCCATTAATGTTTGGTAGGATCGGTATCAGATATAGAAATTACTGCTAATCTATTTTTTGCATTAATTTTTGTCAGTAAATCATAAACTGCATTTGGGACAAAATCTTTCCAGGTTTCATCAGAAATAATCATTGATCGAATTCTCGTTGCATTGTATTGAGTTCTATCTAAAAATTTAGGAGTTACAACATCAATACCTGAATCTGCAAGTAACATTGAGACATAGTCATTTCCACTAAACACTTTATCAAAATGAGGTAATGCAGATTTTAGATATGATGCCCAAGTAGCCACATTGAATTGATTTTCAATAGACACGACAAAGCATCGAGTCAAATCCAAAGAAGATTCCTTTAGAGAATTATGAATCATCTCGATTCGTTCACCTGCAGTAAAAGGATCTTTTTCTAAATAATTAAACTGACCACTAGTTATAGCAATTATTAATTCATCACACTCATCAAGGATTTGATTTGCCAAATCCAAATGCCCTAAATGAAAAGGCTGAAACCTCCCCATCATTAATCCACGCATAAGTAATAATTTAATTGGATTTTATTAAATCAGTCTATTGAATTGTGCCGCTACCAAGAATTCTAATTGTGGGAGATTCAGGTTTTAGAATTACTGCGATTTGACCTTTTTTGCATGCAATTGGTTTTTCAAATGTTAGTTTAAGGGGTGAGATGGATGTAAATTTTGCAGCTTTAATTTGCAATCCAACATTTACTAAGCATCCTTGATTTTCTGAAATTTCACTTTTGTAAAAAGGACTCTTTGTAAAATCAAGTTCAATCTCAGTTTTTACATCTACTGCGCCTTCTTTCGAAATTATATCTCCACGTCCTACCTCATCAGGCTTGGCACCCTTTACTGCAAGTCCTACTCTAGCAGGGCAAACAGATTCATCCACAGGATCATCATGCATTTGTATTGATTTAATCAGAACATCAATTTCTGCAGGATATAATTTCAAGTTATCATATTGTTTTATTTTTCCATGTGTCACTTTACCCAAAATTACAGTCCCCACACCCTTTACATCAAAACAATGATCAATTACCATCTCAGAAGGATCATCATTTGATAATGGTTCTAGTTTATCCATTGTTTCTTTAATTTTATCTTGATCAACTTTAGTGTAATTTTCAACCACAGTGCCTTTGATCATGGTATTTAATTTTGATTCATCAACATCAAATGTATGAGATAAAATACCTTTTTCTTTTTTTAGAGAATCTAATGCAATGATTTGCTCCCCAGTGAATTTATCTAATTTATCCACTAATAGTATAACATATTCTGCTAAATTGATTGCTTGAAATAATGGCTGAATTTTTTCTGGAAATCCACTAGGAGTAACCCAGGTTTTGATTACGTCAGATTCTTTTCTGTCATAAAGAGACAAATCAGTTACAGTTCCTTTTTTTCCAAATTCAGCTGCAATATCTTGCTTGCCTAAAACTACAAAGTTCACAGATAACACCATCAGTGTTGAATGAAAAATTTAGGTTAATGTAGGTTTTTGTAATACTTATTGAATATCAACAAAGCATATTTGATATGAAATTGGGAATAAAAATTGTCATAGTTGGAATCATAGCAATTCTAGCCCAGGCACTAGGTGTTTTTCTATTATGACAAGATTATTTTGTGATTATACTCAATTACATGCCTAAATGCCAGAAAATAGACATTTTTTAAGAAATTTACAAAATAAGTCAGTTATTATAGGAAATAAAATAAACAATAGTGGTCATATTTTTGGTTTTAGAAATTCTCAATGCAGATAGTGTTTGCAGACGTTGTGGACAAAAATCCATGTTATCAGATAATGTTACAGGAGAAAGATTTTGTTCTAAATGCGGTTTTGTAATTTCTGAGACATTACAAGATTCAGGACCTGAGTGGAGATCATTTTCAAAAGATGGGGGTGCAGATCCAACTAGAACTGGAGCTCCAACATCACTTGCTATGCATGATAGAGGACTTGCAACAATTATCAGTCCTATGAATAAAGACGCATCAGGAAAGCCACTTTCATCATCCATGAAAAGTACCATTGAACGACTCAGAACTTGGGATAGTAGAAGTAAAGTAAATGCATCTGCCGATAAAAATCTAAGACAAGCACTAAGTCAGTTATCAACATTAAAAGACAAATTATCACTTTCAGATTCAGTAATTGAAAAAGCATCATACATTTACAGAAAAGCATTGGAGAAAGGTCTAGTGAGAGGTCGTTCCATTTCAGCACTCATAGCTGCTGCACTATATGCTGCATGTAGAGATACTGAAACTCCACGAACTCTAAAAGATGTTGCAGATGCAGGAAACATAAAGAAAAAAGATATTTCACGATGTTATAGAATCCTACATCAAGAACTAGAGCTAAAAATGCCAGTAGTTAATCCAGTTCAGTGTATTGCAAGAATTTCAAGTAAACTCGATATTTCTGAGAAAACTAAACGCTATGCAGCCAAGGTTCTACAAATTGCTCAAGATCATGAGGAATCTGCTGGAAAAGATCCTATGGGACTGGCAGCAGCTGCATTGTACCTTTCATGTGTAAAAAATGGGGAAGATAGAACTCAAAGAGACATAGCAGAAGCCTCAAATGTAACTGAAGTGACCATTAGAAATAGATACAAAGGACTCAGATTAGACCAAGATACGGAGATATAGTAAAGAAATAACCAAAAAGATATGACAGAAACCAAGCCAGTAATAGCAATCGTAAATGTAGTAGCATCTGCAACAATTGAGCAGAAATTAGATCTTGTAGACATAACAAAAAAATTCCCCGATGTAGAATATCATCCAGAGCAATTCCCAGGAGCAGTATTCAGACTGAAAACTCCACGAACAGCAACATTACTTTTTGGCTCAGGAAAAATGGTATGTACTGGTGCAAAATCAGAAGAGATGGCAATCAAGGCAGTGAACATTGTTGTTCAGAATTTAAGAAAAGGGAAAATTAAAATTAAAAATGAACCCATAGTTACAATTCAAAACATCGTTTCATCAATTAATCTTGGAGGCAAAGTGAATTTGGAACAAGCAGCTAGAACACTTCCAAGAAGCATGTACGAACCAGAACAATTCCCCGGATTGATTCACAGAATGCTTGATCCAAAAACAGTAATTCTAATTTTTGCATCAGGTAAACTTGTATGTGTTGGTGCAAGAATTGAAAAAGATATCCATCGTTCTGTCAATCAAATTCATAATTTGCTTGAAGAGAAAAATTTAATGGTTTACGATTAGTATTTTTAATTAAAAATTATTAAATATGTTCTAATCAATTATTTTGATTTTGTAAAGCATTCACATCCACAGTCGAACATTCCAGCTTTTCCCATGCATTGATCATGATGTTTGTTGTAGCATTTGTTGCAAGTAAGCATTATGCTGAAACCTTTTTGGTGTGAGTCTTTTCATGAAGTAATACTTTAGAAAATGTATCGGAGTTTCCTTCCCAATTAAAATTACAAACTCTGCATTGATATTTCATTTCAGTTTAGCCTCTTTCTTTTTTTCAGATTCTGTAAATGCATTTACATCATCTGAAGGTTTGGTCTTAGAAGATCCAATTTTTAATTTTTCAAGTATTTTTTTAAACATACTCTAACTAGTTTACCCTAGATATATACCGGCTTTATTTCTAAATTTTGTGCCCAATTACCTATAGGTTTCTTGTAAATTCTATAAATTCAGGCACATTTCCACACATAATCAAAAATTATCTAAATAGATTATTCAAAATCATATTTCTTGTTTCTAACACGGGTATTCAAAAAGATCATCAGTGTCATCATGTGTTTCATCTAGAACATGTAAGTGATATAAAATGGATTTGTTACTTTGAGAGAAAATACGAGTCTTCATAATAAGTTATGAATAATATTTTTCTATTAAAGAATAACGTACGAATCATACTACACCTAGACGTTCAGGAAATTAAGGAAATAATTTTAGCACTGCAGCGTAACTTGCAAATCTATGATTTTTTGGTTTAACTAATTTTTGATGATATTTACTGATTGGTTTTCCAATAGCACCGTTAAGACCCAATGGACCTTTAACATATTTTTCATTATCTGCCCAAGTAAGCACTTCATCAGAAGGTGCATAATGATTTACAATTTTTTTATTCACAATTCTTTGAAGAATTTTTCCATATTTTTTTGATGATGGTACATCTTCAGTAATTGATGCACCAAAAAAATAAACACCTTCAACCAATCCCATATTTTGTTTCTTTTTTGATAGATATTCCAAGGTACTCAATATTACTTGTGAGCCTAATGAATGGCCCATCAATCGAATTTTTGTTTTAGGGCTTGATTTCTTAAAGTCTTCAATAAACAGGCCAAGGTTTCGTCCATTTTTCTTTGCAATGGTTTGTCCAACCGCAAGTGAATGTTTTGCATGTTTAATCAAATGAGCACCTGTCGTGTTTGAATCATAACTAAACCCAATTACAGGATAAGAATAACCTAATTTGTGTAAGCGGTTTTTTGCCAGTAATACTTTTGCTATAGCTCCCGCATTATCATTTCTCAAACCATGAATCATAATTGTGATTTCTTTAGAATTTATCAATTTTCTAAAATCAGGTTTTGGATAAAAATAATAGGAATTATTTTTGAGAGTTTTCCCGTTAGAAAGATCATAGTAGCCCCTAGTAGAAATTCTAGGAACGGACCTCATTTCTTAAAGGATCCTAACTGTTGCTTATGCTTTATAATATCAGATTCCTCTACTTTGACAAACAAAGGGGATGCATCACCTAAAACATGTCCTGCAGGCACAGCAAATTTAGAAATATCTTCCCAGGATGAATCTACAACATTGCCAGAGAGTCCTAACTGTGTCCAGATTTTTTGTGCAGATTCAGGAAGAAATGGGAAAAGAGCAATGGCAATACTTTTTGCAGCATTAACTGAAAGATAAACACAGTTTGCAGTTCCAGGTCCTTTTTTCCATGGTTCTTTATGCTGAAAATAGGTGTTAAAAAAAGATGAAAACTCCATTATTTTCTTCAAAGCCCTATCAAGATGATTTTGTTCTAATAGAGAACCAAGTTCTAAATCAAGATTTTTTATTTTTTCTTCTGCTTCAGTATCTTTTTCATCAAAGGAATCAATATCTGGTACTTTTCCATCAAATGCTTTTTTGGTGAATCCCAATGCACGATTTACAAAGTTTCCAAGATTTCCAATCAATTCAGAATTTATTCTAGTTGTAAAGTCATCCCAATCAAAATTCAAATCATCCTGAGAATAAGGATTAATGGATACAAGGTAATATCTAAGATAGTCTGCAGGGTAAAATTCTAAAAAGTCTTTTAATCCAATATACCAATTTCTGCTTTTAGAGATTTTCTTTCCTTGTAAAGTAAGATGTCCTCTTGTTGGGATATAGTCGGGAAGTTTGTATTCTCTATCAATCCCCAATCGCATTGCAGGTAAAAAAAGATAATGATGATACACAATATCCTTTCCAATAAAGTGATAGATATCAGCAGAATTCCAAAACTCTTTTCCATCAATACCTTTATCGTTTAGAAATTTCAATGCAGTTGAAATGTATGCAAGATGATTGTCAAACCAACCATAGAATACTTTGTCTTTTGCACCATCTAACGGAACTGGAACACCCCAAGTAATATCACGTGTAATATCCCAGTCAATCAATCCAGATTTAATCCAGTTTTGAACATATTTTTTAACATCTTTTTGAAGATGTTCATTTTCTTCGAGCCATTTTGATAAAGAGTCACCAAAGTTTTTGAGCTTGAAAAAATAGTGCATAGTTTTTTCTTTTGTTGGAACTTGTCCACAGAGAGAACATTTAGGATCAGTAATCTCTTCAGGAACACGACCACAACTCTCACAAAGATCAGAGTATTGGTCTTCAGCATTACAATGAGGACATGAGCCTTTAACATATCTGTCTGGTAGGAATTTCTGGTCATTATTACAATAGAATTGAATTATTTCCTTCTCATAAATATGCCCAGCATCATTAAGTTTTTTGAAAACATCTTGAACAAATGCAATGTTTTCTGGTGAACTGGTCTTGTAAAAATAATCAAATTCAATGTTAAATGCTGAAAAATCATCATAATCTCGCTTATTCCAATGAGCGACATAATCTGCAGGAGTCTTACCTTCTTTCTCAGATTGAATTAAGATAGGGGTTCCAAAATCATCAGATGCACAAACATAGTATGCCTCCACTCCGTTTAGTTTTAGAAATCTAGTTGTAACATCTGCAGGAAGATATGTTGATGCAACATGACCCAAATGGATTTCACCATTTGCATAGGGTAATGCACTTGTTATGATGGCTTTGCTATTCATTAATACTTGAGAAGAACGATATTGAGGTTAAGAAGTTTTACCAGCTGTTTGCGTATTTTACTTGTTCAGGAGTAAGTTTATCAATTTTAACACCCATTGCAGCAAGAGCATCAACTGCTACTTGTTTATCAATCTCTTCAGGAACATTGATAATTTTATTTTCCATTTTTTGATGGTTTTTAAGAATATACAAAACAGACAAAATTTGATTTGAAAATGATTGCGCCATAACTTCTGGTGGATGTCCTTCGGCTGCCACCAAGTTTGCAAGTCTGCCCTCACCAATTAGATAAACAATTTTACCGTTTTTCAAAGTACATTCGTCAAGACTTGGTCTTACCTGCTTTACAGATTTGGACTGTTTTAACAAGAATTTACTATCAATTTCAACATCAAAGTGACCTACATTACCCATGATTGCACCATTTTTCATTTGGAGTATGTGCTCTTTTCTAATCACACTAGTCATTCCAGTACATGTGACAAACATATCACCAATCTTTGTAGCTTGAGACATTGGCATTACTTCAAATCCATCCATATGAGCTTCAAGTGCTTTTATCGGATCAATCTCAGTAACTATAACTTTAGAACCCATACCTTGGAATCTTGATGCAACACCACGACCGACCCAACCATATCCGATTACAACTACACGTTTTGAAGCCATGAGTAAATTCATAGCTCTTAGATAACCATCAATGGTACTCTGTCCAGTCCCATATCTATTATCAAACATGTGTTTTGTGTATGCCTCATTTACTAAAATTACAGGATAACGAAGTTTGCCTTGATTTTCTACAGCTCTAATTCTAGTAACACCAGCAGTGGTTTCTTCAGTGGCACCTAGAATTTTCATTGTATTGAATCTTTTATCAAAATGAGCTTTGATGTTCATGTCTGCGCCATCGTCAGTTAAAATTGTGGGTTTGTGCTTCAAAACTTGATCGATACACCAATCATAATCTTTTACAGATTGACCATGCCATGCATAAACATGAATTCCCTGAGAGGCTAAAAATGCTGCAATATCATCTTGTGTTGTTAATGGATTACCACCACAGCAAGCAACAGTTGCACCAAGTTCTTTTGCGCCCATTAGTAATACAGAGGTCTCTTTTGTAATATGCAAACAAAATCCAAGGGTTACACCCTTTAGTGGTTTTGATTTTTTAAATCTGTTAATAGTATTATCGAGAATTTGCATATGAGATCTAGCCCATTCATAAGATAATTTTCCCTCTTTGATCAATTTAGAACTAGATTTTACTTTACTCAATAATCAAAGCCTTATGGCACACTATAAAATTCTATCATGCGAATCTAAATAAATGACAAAAATGTCAGAATATCATTGACTTGGAAAAAGATTGCTGAAAAAGGCGAAGTTGCATCAGGAAAAGGAAAAGCCTTCAAAATAGAAGGGAAACAAATTGCAATCTTTAATCAGGATGGATATCATGCAATTGATGATCTTTGTGTTCATCAAGATGGCTCGATTGCACCAGGTAAACTAGATGGAGATATTGTAGAATGCCCATTACATTTCTGGCATTATAATATCAAAACAGGGCAGCTTACTGACTATCTAAAAGAGGTCAAACTAGAAACATACAAGGTTGAGGTAAGAGACGACGGCATCTATGTAGATGTCTAGAAAAATCAGCATTATATCGTAAATTGAAAAAATAGCATCAGTTTTGAAAGATTAGATAAAAAAAGTCCATTTTGGAACCAAGTTTTTACCATTAATTCCTCTAGGATTTAATGTCAATAAACCACAGAAGGGTATTGAATAGCAAAATAATCCTTCCAATATTGTTGGGCATTGTAGCCATAGGATTTATGCAATTTACATTTGCTGAGGAGTTAGAAGGCGTGACATTTGTTGCTGTAGATGAAGAGAAATTCAAGCAACCCCAATCAAAACATAGTTATCAACAATTGATAATTTCAGGATTTATCGAGGATTATAGTAGAGGATCACTAATCACATTTGTAATTATTTCACCAGACGAATCTCAAATTGAAATTAGCACATATGCTGCAAGAAATGGTGAGATTTACATGCCATACCACATCACAGATGATTCAGAAATAGGAATTCATCAATTAATTCTGATATACCATGATGAGGAAATTGCTTCAACATCATTTGAAATTTTAGATAATCAATAAAGAGAAGGGTAAATTTCCCTTCCCTCGTGTTAGGTATGGGTTTTGTAGGGCACAGATTTTTCTGTGATTTTTAAACAATAATTTAGTATAAGGAATAATGTATGTTCAAAATGAACTGATTTTCCTTCAATTTAAGGAGAATTTTTATCCTCAGAAATAATCAAAACTAATTATTGAATCAAGATATTATTAATGAAATTAAAAATCAAGATTATGCTTCAATTACGCAAACATTTGAAAAGTTTCTATCAGATGAAATAGAAAAAAATCATGCAAAGGGCGTAATTCTAGGTCTAAGTGGAGGAATCGATTCTGCAGTTTTAACTTATTTGTGTAAAAGGCAAATCAAAGAAAAAACTGTTGCATTAATTATGCCAGATACTTCAATCACACCAAAATCTGAAACAGATGATGCCCTCAAAATGATTTCACTTACGGGAATTGAATACAAGTTAATTGACATCAAGCCAATTGTTAATGAATATTCAATGTATCTGGAACCAAATGATTGGGCAAAGGGCAATCTACGTGCAAGAATTAGAACAAATATTTTGTATTACTATGCAAATTCCAAAAATTACCTTGTTTTAGGTTCTAGTGATAAAAGCGAATACCTAATGGGGTATTTTACGAAATACGGAGATGGTGCATCAGATATCACACCAATTATTTCACTCTACAAACTACAGGTAAGAGAAATTGCAAAATATCTTGGAGTTCCAGAAAACGTAATTTCAAAAAAGAGCAGTCCGCATTTGTGGAAAGATCATGCTGCAGAAGAAGAATTAGGATCAACATATGAAGAAATTGATTCCATATTGTATTGTTTATTTGAAAAGAAAAAAACAATTGATGAAACTGCAGAATTAACCCAAATTGAGAAATCAGTTGTAGAAAAGATTTACCAATTATATCTAAACAGTGAACATAAAAGATTGCCTTCACAAAAACCCAATAGAGATTAAGGAATGAAAATTCAAGATACATTACTGAACTCACAACAAGAATTAGACATTTCTAAAAAGATCAGAATATATCTTTGCGGTGTTACAGTTTATGATGAATCACATATTGGTCATGCAAGAACAGTTATAGTTTTTGATGTGTTAAGAAAATATTTAGAAAGCAAAAATGTTGAAATCCAATTCATTCAAAATTTCACAGATGTGGATGATAAAATTGTCAATCGTGCAAATTCAGAAAACACCACAGCTAAAAAAATCAGTACAAAATACATTGAAAATTATTTTAAAGATTTTGATGGATTAAATGTAAAGCATGCAACAAATTATCCAAAGGCAACAGAACATATTGGAGATATTGTAGAATTTATCAAAAAACTAATTGAAAAAGAAATCGCATATGTTACAAAAAATGGCGTGTATTTTGCAGTATCAAAATTTCCAGAGTATGGAAAACTATCAAAGAAAAAAATAGATGAACTCCAATCAGGTGCAAGAATAGAAGTAGATGAAGCTAAAAATGATCCATTGGATTTTGCCGTATGGAAATTATCAGATAAAGAGCCTCTTTGGGACAGTCCATGGGGCAAAGGTCGTCCAGGATGGCATATAGAATGCTCTGCAATGAGTATAAAGTATCTAGGAGAAAATTTTGACATTCATGGTGGTGGGCGCGATTTAATTTTCCCACATCATGAAAACGAAATAGCACAATCCGAATCATGTACGGGTTCACAATTTGCAAAGATATGGATGCATGTTGGCATGGTAACAATCAATGGTGAAAAAATGTCAAAGTCGCTTGGAAATATCAAATCAATCAAGCATGTACTTGAAAACTGGGGTTCAAACATTATCAGACTATTTTGTCTTTCAGGACACTATTCAAAACCAATTGACTACTCTGAAGAATTACTAAAAGAGAATCTCATCAAATGGAGACAAGTAGAAACTTGCTATTATGAATTGATTCATGCAAATAGTGAAAATAATCAAAAAGTCAATTCAATAATTGAAAAGACAAGTAAAGATTTTGATAACGCATTAGATGGTGATCTCAACACACATCTAGCATTATCTGCATTTTTTCAACTAGTAAAAGAGACTAACAGAATGGCAGCTGAGGAAATACTAGGTAAAGACGATGCACACACTATCAAAAATGAACTTGAAAGAATGCTTGGAATTTTAGGATTGCAAATTCCAGAAATGACTAAAGAAAAAAGACAAGAAATCGATAATTTAATTTTATCCAGAGAGACATTTAGAAAAGAAAAACGATTTGAAGAGGCTGATAAAATTCGAGATAAATTAAATGAAATGAATGTGGAATTAATTGATCATAAAGAAAAGACAATTTGGATGAAAAAAGAAAAGATCAAAGCTGAGAATAAAAAATAAAAAAGATAGTAATTAAGGAATAACCATTGCTAGTTTGTCCTCAATTCTATCATAGTATCCGTTTAGTTCCATTGCAGGGACATAAAATGTTGCAGAGACTATATCTCCAACACCCACATCACAATCAGAAACAACAACGGAATGTCCAAAAGTGGACTCTCCAACACAACCGTAGTCAGTTACTGCAATTACTGTGACATCTTCAGTTACTAGGGTTGGAATTATGTTCCAAGGAGTAATAGTCAAAACTAGTATGACTGAAGTGGCAACAGCAAAGATTGCTAGAAACTTTAGCTGTGGTGTTTTTTTGTTTGTTGTTTGTTGCATTTCTCCTCACTACTACTAGGCGTTTCTAAGATATAACCTAGAGCCAAATATTTTACTAGTGCTAACAATATTTTTAAAAGTCCATGAAATTAAACATTGCAATCACAATCTTTTTTTTGCAAAATCTTCACTTGTTTTTTTATAGAATCAACAAAAACATTTTGGATAGAAGTCCCAGTTGCTTTTCTTTTATCAAGCGGGCTTTTATGAGAATAACCTCTAGAAACCATTTCTTTGACTAGTTCTTCATGCCTAAGATACATCGCTTTCAATTTTCCTTTCCAACGAATTGTCTCAGGATGCATTGAATATCCTTTTTTCTTTTCAGTTATTACAACCCACATTGCATGTAATTCACGATGTTCTCCAAGTAGATGATTTCTACACAAGTATCTAGGTGAAATATCCCATATTCTCATTGTAAAGTATTCCAAAGTAGTTTTAGAGAAGTAATCTTAATTGTATTCATGAATAAGTTTTGTAAAGATTGCATTTATTTTTTTAGTATGTAAAAAAATTATTTATTAACTTTAAAAGAAATTTAAAATGATTATTTTTTAGGGTTTCTAGGAATTTTAAATTTTTTAATTAATAACATGTTAAAAAATAATTAAAAGCTCAAGCTAATTTTGTAAGTGTATGCCTGAAAAAATTAGTTCAGTCTAATTAGTTTCATCTAATTTTCATAGTGTTTATTACAATTAAACAATAATTAAATTTATGAATGCATGGAATAAATTTTGGAATTGGTATGAAAATAAAATACTTGGCAGTGTAATCTTAATTGCAATTATTCAATTCATTCAAGTTCCACATATGATATGGAATGCAGACATAATGCTAGAAGCAGGTATTGTATCAAGAGTTCATCCAGTAATTGATTGGTTCTTGTATGGAGTGGATTTAATCGAAATAGTTTCTATTATCAATGTTGGGATGATAATGTTTGCTCTAATTAAAAAGCGAAGACTAAAGAAAAATCAGATGGGCGCTATTGAAAAATAATTTTCATTGTTTTGCTTGCCAGATAACACGTTGAGGAAAAGGAATTTCAATACCAGCATTATCTAGAGCTTTTTTTGCAACTTTTAGTAAATGTGGACCCACCTGATCCCAGTCATCCCTAGGATGCCAAACCAAAATTTCAATATTCACACTGGAATCAGCTAACTCTTTAATTCTAAATTCAGGTTTAGGCAATATTAAAACAAAAGACATAGATTTGCGAATTTGCTTCTCCATGACTGAAATTGCACCATCAATGTCTTCCTTGTAAGCAATTCCAATAATTGCCTCAGATCTTCTAACGGGAGTAGATGAAAGAGAACGAATGTTAGATGTAAAAAATACCTCATTGGGAACTCTAATAATAGTGCCATCGAATCTCCTTACACGAACTGAGAAAGTACTGATGTCCAATAATGTCCCAGACACATCAGCTCCTGGGATCTCAATTTTATCTCCTTGTTTAACAGGTTTTTCTATCATCAAGAAAATACCTGAAATTAAATTTGAAACAACAGACTGTGTTGCAAATCCAATTACAATTCCGAATATTCCACCTGCAACAAGTAATCCTGAAAAATCAACACCAGTAGTAGATGTAAAAACTAAAAATGCCAATATTATAATTCCAAAATAAATTAATTTACCAAGGTTTTTTGCGGAATCCTGTGGAAGTTTAGGTGCATAGTATTTTGTAAATAATAATCTAAAAGTTCTTGCAATAATTATTCCAACCCCCATAATTATTCCACCGATAAGTAGTGAAAGTAGAGTCAAACCGCCAATGATTTCTATCGCATCTAAATTTTGTAAAAATTCAAACACCATTATTCAATACCCATATCCACGCGTTTAATATTTTCAACTTTTTCAAATGTTGGAGATTTTATCCAATCAGTTTGAACTGGTTGAGGAGTAACATCAAGAATTTCAAGAGTAAGTTTTTTCTTTAATACAACTCTTAACGAATCAAACATTGCTTTTGAATTTTTATAATATACAGAGACATCATTTGCTGCAAAAACAATTTTAGATATTGTCAATCCTTTATCTAAATCATTTTTAAGATCAACTTTTAAAATTCCATCAACATATGCGGTTGAATCATCATATGAATCGACTATTTCTGAGGGAGCATATTTACAAAGAGTTCCAGATTCAGGAGAGCCATATAGGCAAAATCGGGCATTTAATGGCTCACAATCAACCCAATCTAAGGAATCCTTGTGTCCATCATGAATTAGAAATATTCCAATTTCAACTGGACATCTAACAAAAACACTTGCTGCAGAACCTTCAGATAAAAAAATAGGAGTTTCAAAATCCAAATACATATGAGAAGCTCTTCGAGCAGGATAATTTAATGGCCTAATCGGCGATATTTCAATAGTAAGTTCAGAGGAGGAGACAGGAATAACTTTTTTGAGAAGATTGTCTTCAGAATCTTTTCGAATATATGAATAAACATGTTCGCCGATTTTTTCAATTTTTATTGTGATACCAAGAAATGAAAATTCAGATTTTTCTTGGATTGTATAAGTTCCATAAGATGAAAAATCATTTTCTGAATCACTCATAATTAATAATTACTAAAATCCTGCATTTAATCTCTATCATCAAAACAATGGATTAATATTAATTTCAATTGGATTTGAAAATATTACTTTAATTCTAAAGTAATAGCCATACTGCCAAAATTCTCATTAATTCTAAAAAAATTGAATAAAAAATAAAGAATCTATCCCAAATTTAATGGGATAGAACCACTACCAAAGGATTCCATGATTCTAAAGTAATAGTCTTTTCCGGAATCATATTCAAATGTAGTTCCTCCTCCACCAATATTTGGTCCAAAGAACATATTGAACATTTTAGTCTCCCTAGGCTTGATTACGACTTGGCCATTGGTAAAATCCATTCCAGAATATTTGTAATCCACATCACCATTGGTAACATCATAGTTGCATATTGCAGGTCCAGTACAAAAGAGAGACTCAGTTTGAGTACCAGTATTTTCAACTAAGATACGAAGTCGCAGCATTGCTTGACCAGAAGATGTAATTTCAAAATTATTTCCTTCAGTCTCAAATCCAGGCCAATAGAAAATAACAGACCCAACTGGAATTGGTTGAGAAATCAGTTTGTAATTATATGCAATAAGGTTATGCTTTGCAGATCTTTCACAGTTTAGTCTATCATATGCTTTTTTGATTTCAGAGCATTTTTCTAATTCAGATTCTAATGCAGCTAAGTTAGAATCACTACTTTTTGGTTTTTCAGATACCATTTTGATAGTCTCAGTGTTTGAAGGAACTGAAATTAAGCCAGTCTTTATCAAATGCTGAATACCATTTACAAATTCACCATCAGAGATTGTGCCATCTGCCCACCATCCTGCATTGTTCTTCACCCAAGAAGGAACACCCTCTGATGATTCAGATGAGACTGTTGTTGGAGGAACTACAATAATTCCATCTTTAATGAGAAATTCAATGCCTGAAATAAATTCAGATTCGACTATTGTGCCATCTGCCCACCATCCTGCATTGTTCTTCACCCAAGAAGGAACACCCTCTGCATAGGCAAAAGATGCTGTAGAAGCCACAACCAATATTGCGGTGATTGTAGTTAATGCGATTTTCATTATTCAATGTATAGCAGAATGTTATTTAAACTAGTGCTAAAGTTGAATCTAGTGCTAAAAATTAAAAATACTCAGATAATGTTTTTTGGAACAATAATTTTGAAATATTTCCATGTGATAACCATTCGGATTTGCTAATACTCATTTTATTTGATGCAATTGCTAAAGCACAATCAAAACTATCTGAAAGGACAGGGTTTTGTTTCATTGCCTCACGTATGCCTTCTCTAACTTGCCATACACCCACTGGGATTGCATATTCAGGTCTTATTTCTCGTAAGATTATAACTCCAGATTGAATTTGATTTTTTACTAGATATTCTAAAACTCCAAGTTTGGCTGCAAAATAGGCACCAGCTATTGCTGGAGGATGATCAATTCCTCTTGCATCTTCATAATCAGAACCAAATCCCAATACACCATTTGAATACCACGCCTCAATCATTTCATATATCCATCGATGAGGGAATAAAATAATAGTGAAAACATTTCCCAAGTGCTCAAAGAAGAAAACCCTGTTGGCGTCAATAAGATCATAATCCAAAATTTCATCAACAAGTGATTTTGAAATTATGTCATCAGTTGCAGTAATGCTCCATTTAGTTGGAACCAGTTTTCTTTTTTGGCCAAGCATGCCAATACTAAAACATTTTTGAATCTTTGAAATTTCAATTCCAGAATTATATAGATTCAGTACAGCATCTTGTGCTTTCAAATCTTTATCATAGTAAGTTTTTTCAATAGATTTTTCAGAAGTTGTTCCAGAGAATTTTGCAGAATTGATAACTCCAACTGGACCAAAAGGTGCACTTTCGCCATCAAGTGAAATATTAGAAGAAGTAGATTTTTCAAATATCAAATCAGTGTCAATAGGTTTTGAAGACATTGCAACCTCCTGAAGGTTTTCAATGTATTTTCCTTCAGTTTGGTCAATGGGGATTTTTTGGATTCCACGAACTAAATTTAATCTAAAATTTACAATATCTTCTAAGGATTTTCCTTTCCATCGTTCAGGGCTATCAAGTAAGCTAGTATCACCATGGATTGGTGGAACCATTGGACCGACAAAGACTTTGGGGTAATTGTATGAACCTACAAAGACAGATGGAGGACTGGTTCCACTTATTGAATCAGATGAAAAAAGATTACCATGTTTTGAAAGCGTTTCATGCCACTTGGCTAAAATTGCACGTCTAATATCTTGAGAATTTGATGGCAATGAAAATTATGCTCAAAATGAGCCTATTAATCTGCCTGATTCAGATATATGACTATTTGTTAATTAAGTTATTCAGGATCTTCTTGTTCCCGTTCACGTCCACAATGTGGGCAGATGGTCTGATTTTGCCATAACTCCTTCCCACAATTTCTGCAAGACTCAGGTTTCATAATGCACATATCACAGGATTGGATTTAAGAACTTCTAAATTATTATGCTAATATTGCCAAAAAGAATAGTCTCGTTTTTGCCAAGTGCAACAGAATTACTATATGAATTTGGAGTGCAGGATGATCTGTATGGCGTAACACATGAATGTAAATTTCCTCCAGATGCATTAACAAAACCAATAGTTATCAATTCAGTAATCAACTCAGAAGAATTAACAAGTAATGAAATTGATAAAATGACTTGTCAATTATTGAATGACGGAAAAGATATTTTTACAATTGATAAAGACAATCTAAAAAAAGCAAACCCAGATCTAATCATATCTCAAGAAACATGCGAGGTTTGTGCTGCATATACAAATCAAGTAAACAAAGCAATGGGGATTCTTCAAACAAACCCAATGCTATATTCAATGGATCCCCACAACATAGAGGAAATTTTGAAATCAGTGACAGAATTAGGTAAAATATTATCTAAAGAAACCAAGGCCAAAGAGATTATAGAATCACTTGAAAAACGAATTCAACATATTAAAAATGAACAGAATGATGAAAAACCAAAAGTCCTAGCAATAGAATGGATGGAACCATTTTTTACAGCAGGCCATTGGGTTCCGGAAATGATAGAGTTTGCAGGAGGAATCAACATGATTAGTAAAACTGGCGAGCATTCAAGACGTCTAGATATTCAAGAAGTGATTGATTCTAAACCAGACATCATAATTATGATGCCATGTGGTTTTGACACAAAACGGACTGTAAAAGAATACAATAATATTCTAAAAGTAGATGAAATATGGAATTCACTTAAAGCAGTAAAGGAAAATCAAATTTATGCTGTTGACGCAAATTCATTTTTTAGCAAGCCGAGCATACGAACTGTAGACGGATTAGAAATATTAGCTAAAATTATTCAGCCAGACAAATGTGAAAATCTGAAGGTGCCCAATAAATCATTTTTAAAAATTTAAAGAAGCAAACTAATATCAAGAAAATATAAAAAATAAAGGCTGAATTTTAAATTGATTTTCCTTTAAATTGGTAATCAATTACTTTATGAAAAGTATTATGCGATGCAAAAACTGCCAATGCAGATAAACCAACCCAAACGAAATTCCGAATAGTAATTAATTCATTTGGTTGTTCCATTATTAATGATGCGTCAAACAACACATAGAAGTTATCAAATAACCAAAATGCCAAAGTTATCCAAGACAGTATACCACCAATAAGAAATCCCAACCTAGTTTTATTTTTGATAAAAACTATTGCTAGTATTACTGAAACATACCAAATTATTCCAACCAAAATCCATCCAGGTTCAAAAAGATTAGGTCTATCATCTAACCAGTAATATGTAGTTCCAACAAATGTCATTGCAATTAATGACATCATAAGGAGTTTTTGATTAACTTTGAAACCAGTTCTCTCTTCCTTTAGAGGTGCAATGGGAGGATTATCTCTAATTTCTTGTGTTGCAATATCAATTGATGTAGTAACAGATTTTAGAGAAACAGGAATAATTTTAGATAGAGAATTATCAGTGACTATAGTATCATGTACAAGGCTGTCAATAAGAGGTCTAGCTAGAGATGCTTTTACAGGAGTTATAAGATCAACCCAGTACGACGATAAACGAGTAGTCAAAAAAGGAATTTGAATTACAAAAAGTTTTTTCCCTAAATATGCAGCATATTCTCTCATCAATTCTTCATAAGTGATTTTATCAGGCCCTCCAATTTCATAGATTTTACCAGATGTTTCAGGTTTTTCCATGCATCCTCTAAGATATTCTATTACATCATCAACAGCTATAGGTTGTGCTAGTGATTTAACCCAAGAGGGACAAACCATTACAGGTAATCGTTCCACAAGGTATCGCAGCATTGCATATGATCCACCTTGAGCTCCAATAATCAATGATGCACGTAATTCAGTTACTGGAATGTTTCCAGATGCAAGTATTTCACCAACAGTTTTCCTACTTTTCATGTGCGGTGATAATGACAGACTATCATTTACAAGACCTCCAAGATAGATTATTCTTTTGACACCTGTTTTAGAAGCGGCTTTTAAGAAATTCTGAGCTTGAAGTTTCTCGCGATTAGCAAATTCTTTCCAATGATTTTTGTCACCCTCCATAGAATGAAGAAGGTAAAATGCAATATCTATTCCAGTTAGAGCATTTTGTAGTTGATCAATTTCAAAAACATCTGCCTGAACATATTTGACATTTGAAGTTTGTGAGATTTCTCTTCTAGACATTGCTTTTACAGAATAGCCATTTTTAGTTAAATTGGATATGAGTCGAGAGCCAATGAATCCCGTAGAACCAGTAACCAAAATGCTAAAACGATTATTTTTTAAATTAGGTTCAATTAGAGAATTTTGAGTCAATTCAAATTTTATGAAGATATAGAGTATTTAACAAATTAGCACCATTGATGATAGTTAGCATTAGTTATATACAAAATATGTAAGATTATAGTAATGGTATACATTAGAGCTAAAAAAGTAAAGTCTGATCAATATCTCTATCTTGTAAAGAGTGTATGGGATTCAAAGAAAAGTACATCAAAACAAGAGATTGTAAAATATCTTGGCAAAGCATCTGATGTTGTAAAAGACGACATACCAGTAGATTACAGAAATGATCCTAAAGTTCTATCTGTTCTTGCATCATTTAATCCAAAAGATATTAAAAAAAGAGAAGATGCATCTAGAAAATCAAAGAAGCAATTATACAAAAAGTTAACTGATGGGAATATTGAAGATTGTGTTAAAATTTTTGAGGAGTATGAAAAATTATTTAATACTGCAGATTTTTTTGATAAGATTCTCAAACCAGTGATGTATCAAATTGGAGAAGATTGGGCAAGTAACAAAATTAGTGTTGCCACAGAACATATAGCTAGCAATATTGCACTTACATTAGTGAAAATAACAATGGATAAAGTTTCAGGTTCTGGAAATAAGAAAAAAATTATCATATGTGTTCCCTTAGGAGAAGAACATCATTTGGGATGTGATGTCTTGGAAACATATCTATCCATTAAAGGATACAAAATCTTCAACATTGGAACATCTATCCCAACAGAATCTATACTAACATTCATTGAAAATAATAAACCAGATGCAGTTCTAATTTCAATTACTATAGAGGACAACTTGTTAGCAGGACAAAGATTAATCAAAAAGATTAGGAGTGAATATAAAATTCCAATATTAGTAGGAGGAAGGGCAGTCCAAAGAGAGAAAATTCCAAAATTTGATGCACAAATAATTTCAGATATTGGTCTTGAAAGTATTCAAAAAATACTTAGAAAATTGAAATGAAAAATTAAGAACAATTCTTTCACCAAATACAATATGTTGCATTATGATTCTATTAGGGCTTTTTAGCACATATGTAAAAAGTAAAAAAATGCATAGTGCCAAATTTTAAAAATTCTTGATGATTTTTATGCATGAATTAGCACTAGTTGAGAAATTTTCTTGATTTTATATAATTCAAAGACATAGTGGATTCATGAAACAAGAAATAATTCAAGAGAATAAAGAAGTATGTTTACAAATAGTCAACCCAGAAACTAAAATTTGTATTGTTTGCGGATATGATAAAATAGAATCTTTTGAGTTTGGAATGTCTTGTGAGGATTGCGGAACATCGTTTGGTAGAAAAAAGTGCAGTGGGGGTGAGATGAATGGGTAGAACATGTAGAGGAATATGTACAATGCATAGAGCAGAAGCAGTTCCAAATAAAATAAGATATGAAATAGGACAAAAAAGATGTACATTTTGTGGAATATTTTTGTCAATTGATGACACTAGATGTATTTGCTGTAAAGCAGTACTAAGAACAAAACCAAGAAGCAAGAAAAAAGACTAGTTATCTTTTCCAGCACTAACTAGAGACACGACATCTCTATCCCTTAGTTGGTAATCTATTGGCAATCTAAGATTGTATCGTAAATCTTTTCCATATAGAAGTCCCTTTGTGAGATCAGTATGGATTTCTTTTGCAAGATCACTTATTGTAGCCCCATCTTTTAGCAATATCAGATCAGGCAAGATTCGTCCTTTTTTATCAGTCAAATTTGTTTCATCAGCTACAGGATAAATTGAATTCATTTTGAGTAGTTTGAACACTGCAACGTTAATTGCAAATTGGACTCCAGTTCTCATGTATTCGCCCATAATTCCCTTTTTAATAAAATTGAGTGCATTGATTTGTTTCACATTCAGATCTTCAGATTTAATAATTTCAAATTGCTCAGAACCAGGAGAGTATTTTATCAATCCTTTCTGTTCTGCGCGCCTTAGACTAAATTCACTATCTCCACTTACCGGAATAACTATAGAGTCGTTAAAGCGCTCTCTGAGTCGTGCAAAATTTTTGTCTGCACCTTCAACATCGACTTTGTTTGCAACTATCAGAGTAGGCTTTGAAATTTTTCTTAGATGAGATGCAAATTTCTTGCTATCAACCATATCAAAATTATCAAAGTCTTTTTCCTCCAATCCTGTTGCCACAAATGTTTCTTTTACATGATTCTTGGTTACTCCAATTCCACGGTACAAATCAGTTATAGCATCAGAAATATCAGTGCCTGTTCTGATTAGTTTTGATACTTTCTCCCTATTTCCTTCTAAAATTTTATGATACCACATGATTAACTCCTCTTCAATGTCTGCAAAATCAGATATCGGATCACCAGTTCCAACTTCAGTGATTTTACCGGTAGAATCAACGCCACCAGAAGCATCTACAACATGTAGTAGGGCGTCAGATTGAGCAGCAATGGACAAGAATTGATTCCCCAACCCTTTGCCTTTCCAAGCATCTTTGATTAGTCCTGGTAAATCTATCAATTCTATTGGGATGTAGCGCCATCCATCAAGACATTTTGAATTGTTAGGATTATCTTGAATTTTAAATTCAGGGTGAACACATAATGTAATGGCATGTGCAATTCCAGATACTGGTGCCTTGGTAGTAAACGGATATGATGAAATTTCTTCAGATGATAATGTTGCAGAATTAAAGAAAGTGGTTTTTCCAGTATTGGTTTTACCAATTAGACCAAGTTTGATAGGCATAGCATGATTTTCAGTCCAGAATATTTATCTCTGCCTAGGAATGAATAGATTTTTTGTTTTTGATTTTTTCAAGTGTTTGTTCAAGTTCTTTTAGTGCCCAATCTATGTCAGATAAATCATCTTCAGATAGAGTATTTTTCCATTTATCCAACACACTGTTTGCAATTTCAGAAGAATTGTAAAGTATGTTCCAATAGGGATGATGTTCAGCCGTTGCATATGCAAGTTCAGTGACATCATTGAGACCATTTTTTGCTCTTGTAAGAGATGTAATATTCTCACCAAAGATTTTGATGATGTTATTTTCAAGATCTTCTTCGATCTTTAAAGGGATGTTTTGCTTTTCATATTTTTTTGCCAAATCAAGTAAATCATGATAAAAATTTTCAAACGTCATTATTTCATCAATCTCTGATGTTCTGCCAACATGCATCTATTGAAGACCACATTGATTCCTTCTTTTCTAGCTAGTTCTTCTGCTTCAGAATTGTGTATTCCTTCTTGAAGCCAGATTACTTTGGGTTTTTTCTTGATTGCATCATGAATTATGGATAAAACTTGTTCTGAGGGTCTAAAGACATCAATAATTTCAACTTCTTCTTGAATTTCTGAAACAGACGAATAGCATTTTTTACCCAGTATTTGATCAGTCGTAGGGTTTACAGGACGGATATCATATCCATTATCAGAGAGGTATTTTGGTACATAATGCGCTGCTTTTGAAGAATTTTTAGACATTCCTATAACTGCGACTTTTTGCATTGAAAGGAAATTACGTATCTGATCATCAGTATGTTTGTCCTGTTCCATAAAAATAAGAAACAGTTGAAGAATATAATTTTTGAAATTTTAAGTAAAACAAAGAATTTTTTACCCAGAAAAAACTAAAAATCGTATGGAAGAAGAACCAAAAGACGTCATAGTTTTGGGAGCAATTAAACACGGAATTAATAAATTTGAAAAAATTCAAAAAACGACTCAAATTGAAGCCGAAGAATTGAATAAAATTTTAGAGCAATTAGAAAATAGAGGGTTAATCGAGGTAGTGGAGAAAAAAGGATGGTTAGGAAAGAAAATAGAGATGAATGTTACAGAAAAAGGATCCAAAGAAGTAGATGAAAGAGTACACGAATTACAAACAAAATGGAATCAAATGTCCCAAATTTACAAAACAGGAGACAAAGAAAAAATGAAAGAATGTATGGAAGATAACAAGTCATTCTTACCAATGATGATGTTTTTTGGAGTAATGGATATGATGATGTTTTCAATGATGTTCAGTATGATGGGAATGACAATGTCAGATTACGTACCTGCAGAAAGTATTCCAGATGGAGGAGATACAGGAATGGATGATGGAAGTATGGATGATGGTATGGATGATGGCGGATTTGACATAGATATCGGATTCTAGTTCATATTTTATACTTGGGATTAAAACATAACTTGATTGATTTACAATTCATTTGACAGACCAGGATTAGTCAAAGTTCTAACATTTTTGCAGACACATAACACAGAATATTTGTCAGGTCAAGATTTGAGTGATGTTCTTAGAATCAGCAGAGTTGCAATATGGAAGCACATTAAAAAAATTCAAGAGTTAGGATACACTGTTGAATCAAAACAAAAGTTAGGATATAAGCTTACATCAAACTCAGATGTTCTTTTACCTTGGGAGATTACATCAGGGTTAAAAACAAAAAAAATTGGAAAGAAGGCATATTATTTTGATTCAATAGATTCTACTCAAAATCAAGCTCTAAAAATGTCAGAAGACTCTTCAAATGACGGCACCATAATAATAGCAGCAAAACAGACAGGAGGAAAGGGGAGATTGGGAAGAAAGTGGCTCTCGCCTAAAGGAGGTATTTGGTTTTCGATAATATTACAACCAAAGTTTGATATTTCAATTACCACATTATTTCCAATAGCATCATCACTTGCATTATCATATGCAATAGAAAAAACATTCAAAATAAAACCAGAATTAAAATGGCCAAATGATTTGACAATTAAAGGAAAAAAAGTTGCAGGGATGTTAGTTGACGTATCACTAGAATCAAATAAAATAGAAAATTTGGTTTTAGGGGTGGGAATAAATTTTGATGTAGATGTCAGACAGATTGAAAAAACTCTCAAAGATACACCTAATTTTTACGGAGTATCATCACTAAGTGAGCAAAAAATAAAAATCAAGCCAAAAATTTTGGTTCAAACATTTTTACTAGAATTAGAAAAAATTTATGAATTATTAAATAAAAAACAAACAAAAAATATTATTTCAGACTGGACAAAAAGATCATCCACAATTGGGAAGAAAGTAGAACTCAGCACGGTAAACGGGAAAATAAAAGGAGATGCAATTAAAATTGATAGTGATGGAGCATTAATTGTATCTGAGAAAAATAAAACAAATAAAATAATTGCAGGCGATATTATTCATTTAACAAAATAAGATTATTTTTTAGTACTTTTAGATTTAGAGGTTTTTCTTTTTTTGGATTTAGTCATAACGAGTTTCTTTTTTTTAGATTCAAGCATAGAGGATTGTGTTTTTAGAATTTCTTTTAGATCTTTTTGTATCTCAAAAACAGATGAAAGCATTTCCTCTAATGCCTCAGAATACTCAGCATATGCAGAAACTAGTTCAGTTTTCTTATCATTTGCTTTTGATAAGAATTCATTTGAGCGCAGCAAATTTGCAGATGCCACCATTTCAGGTATATCAGATGGTAATTCACCTAATTGATTCAAATCATGCGTGATTTCTTGTATTTTTTTTCGTAAGTCATAGATTATTTCACCTGCTCCAACTTTTGTCAATACAAAAGACGTGTTGATGAATAAATTAAAGATTTTCTAATAGTATCAATTACTATGGCATGTAAAATAACAAGTTATACTTGATATAAAATAGAAATAGATTATATCTAAAACGACAAATATGAAAAAAGGTACAATGCAAAATATTCATTTTCTAGTCATAATCTTGTTTACTTCATTATATCTTACAACACCTGCTTTTGCACAAACAGAGAAAGAAGCAGAAGAGATGTTTAATCAAGCAACAGATCTGTTTGTTAAGGGAAATTACAAGCAAGCAATAACAATTTATGATGATATTTTAGAGATTGCACCAAACAATATCTCAACACTAAAGATGAAGGGAATTGCACAAAGTAATCTTGAGGATCATACAAATTCATTAAAACAGTTTTTCAAAGTTTTGCAGTATTCCCCAAATGATGCCTTAGCATTAACTGGTATTGGAGTAGGATTTGGGAATCTTGGAGAATATCAAGAATCTATAGCATATATTCAAAGGGCACATAATGAAAAACCTAACAGTATAGTAATTAATAATTATAAAGAATTTATCGAAAAAGTTATTTCAAAATACCCATACAAACCGACAGAAAAACCAAAGGGTTTAGAAAAAGAATTCATTACATCAATTCCCCAATGGGTTAAACCAATAGCTAAATGGTGGGCTGATGGACAAATTGACGATACTGAATTTGCTTCAGCATTACTGTATCTTATTGAGAATCAAATAATCCAAATTCCACCTGTAGAAACACAAAATACATCAAATGAAATTCCCAAATGGATAAGAAACAATGCAGGATGGTGGTCCGATGGACAAATTGACGATGACGCATTTGTATCAGGAATTCAATATATGATTGAGCAAGGAATCATAACTGTAAATCTTAAAGATCTTAATAAAAAATCACAAGAGGAGTTAGATCATGAGTTTTACTTGTTTGGAAAATATCTAAGAGACATTTCAAACAACATCACTAAAGAAAAAAGATACATCGAATTTCCCAATCCCAGTCAGGATGTCATAAAGAAATTTTTAAGAGATTACATAAAATGGAATTTTGAAGCAGAAGTATCAAAGGCATCTAGTAATTTTCCAGATCCCACATATGAGATAGTTGATGGAACATACAATATTTTATACAAAGTATTCATCAATGAGCAGCCAACAGGACTTCCCTTAGATCATGTAAACACATTGCAAAACTCCTTAGCATTTTGGGAGAAACAAGAATTGAATACAAATGATCAAAAAGCCAAAATAAAATTTGAAATTACAAATCAAAAACACGAAGCAAATGTGTGGGTGACATGGGTAGTTCGAGATATCGGTGAGGGGGTTTTAGGCCATGCACATCTTGGTAAAGGAGTAGTTGAAGTAACATTAGGAGATTACAATTGTGATGGAAGTTTTCAGTTGTATGATGTAAAAAGTGTGGAGACAATCATGACACATGAATTAGGACATTCAATAGGTTTGAAACATGTAGAAGATCAAATGAATATAATGTATCCATCATATACACCATCATATGCTTATTGTCTGTTGAGTTAATTTCAAAAATATACAATCATATTCTAAATATCGAGAACAAGTATTAGCTTAACCTACATACAATTAACCTGCAGAAATTAGGTAAAATGGATAATAAGGTAATTGGGCAATAATTGATTATTATGCTTAAAAACACAATGATCTCGGGTCCAAAATGCCCATCATGTGGAAATCAAAAAATAGTTACAGATCAAGATACAGGGGAATTGTTTTGTGGAAAATGTGGTTTTGTTGTTACAGATAAAATTGCAGACACAGGTGCTGAGTGGCGTTCTTTTTCAAATGATGAAACAAACAGAACCAGAGTAGGAGCTGGAACATCATTGACAATGCACGATATGGGATTATCAACAGTGATAGGAGCTGCAAATAAAGACTCTACAGGTAAACCTCTATCTGCAAGTGTAAAAAGTTCCATTGAAAGATTAAGAACGTGGGATAGTAGAACACAAGCACATTCATCTGCAGATAGAAATCTAAGACAAGCATTAAATGAAATGGACAAGTTAAAAGACAAACTTGCTTTAACAGATGCAGTAGTAGAGAAAGCAGCTTATATTTACAGAAAAGCAATGGAGCGAAAATTAGTCAGAGGCAGATCAATTCAAGGATTAGTTGCAGCATGTCTTTATGCTTCATGTAGAAATACAGAAACGCCTAGAACATTAGACGATGTTGCAAAAGGAATCAACATTAGAAGAAAAGATGTTGCAAGATGCTATAGATTAATTTTCAGAGAACTTGAATTAAAAATGCCAGTAGTTGATCCTGTTAAAGGAGTTTCAAGAATTGCAAGTATTGCAGAGTTAAGTGAAAAAAGTAAACGAAAAGCAATTGAAATTTTAAATCAAGCAAAAACAATGGGTATTGTAGCGGGAAAAGATCCAATGGGTATTGCCGCAGCTGCATTATACCTAGCATGTATCAGTACAGGAGAGATAAAATCTCAGAAGGATATCTCAATTGCATCAGGAGTGACAGAAGTCACGATAAGAAATAGATGTGCAGGATTGAGAAAAATGCTAAATGATTGAAATGTTAGAAAATAAATGGTCTGAGTGGTTAGATAATAATCAAGAAATTATTTCAAAAATACCTGAAAAGCCTGGGGTGTATATGATGCATGCATCAATGAAAATATTGTTAATCGGAGGCTCTAAAAACATGAAAAAATCAATCGCAGAAGATCTAGAAAAAAAATGTGTTTCAAGTTCAACTAGAATCAGATTCAGAGAAGAAGTGAATTTTGATGAAATAAAAAATGAATTGATTTCAGGCTACAAAAAAAGACATGAGGGAAATATTCCCCAATGTATGAATTAATTCAAAAATCTTTTAAACTCTAATTTATCCCATGGGAAAACAACATATGCAGAATTTTTTGTTTTAGTAGCATAGATTAATTGTTTAGGATATTTCTTTCCACATCTTGCAAACAATGTAACATAAACAAGTTTTGATGGCTCATCAACTTTAGAAATAATTTTCTTAAACGTATCACCGGAATCAAAGATATCATCAACAAATAAGGAATCTGAAGATAACTTTTTTTTATCAACTAGAATTTTTTGAATTCCAAGATGATCAGCAAGTAAACGTGATGGAATCAATCCACCTCTACTAACAGTAGAGATACTCGAAAATGTTCTAGGTAATTTTAAAATAGTTTTCGAAAGGGTTTTTACCAGTGAGTCTATCTCATTCCAATCAACGTTCTGACTTGATATCATAGTTTCGATATGGGGAGAGATGATTTAGTAGTTTGCTCAGAAAGTTTTTGTGGGGGATTTTTTCAAAGGCTCAATGATCTTGAGAATTTTGAATGGTAATTTTCCAAAGTCTAACTCTTTTTCAGATGACAGAAGTAGTACATCGTCATTGTTTAATGGGAAACTCATTACGATTACTTTATCTCGATATGACATTGAAAAATGAACTTTACCAAATTCATGATCAAATTCGCGCCTCATTCTAACACGTAAAGCCAATTCCATGAACATCATCTCATCTTGTTTTTGAGCTTCAAGTGAAAGTAGACCTTTTTTCATTCCACCAGCTGCAAGATGACCACGGCTGTTGATTATTCTTGCAGAGCGCATTTTAGGATCAAGTTTTATGATTTTTTGACAGATTTTTTCTAGCTCTTCGGCATTCTCCATCAGTCTAACTTTACAAGCGATCTATTTATTGCGAGCTGTGATAAATGATATCTGTGCAGCCAGAGCAAACTAAAGAAAAGCCTGAATCAGTAAAAGAAAAAGAAGAACCATCTAAAGAAATTTCAGATCAATTCAAGCATCTATCATTATTTTGGACTGATATTATGCATTTAATGGCAAGTAAGCCTCAAGCACTAACATCAATTGGTCCTATGCGCGCATTTGCTGCAAACTCTAAGAAAATTTCAACAGAGATAATAGAAATGAATGAAGATTTAATGGAATTTAACAAATATCTCACTCAATATTATAAACAGCTATCAGAAGCTTGGGGAGTTGCTCAAAAGAAAGTGAATCTAAAAGCACCAGAAGTACCACAAGACGTTGAACAGATAGAGGCATTCAAAAGAATATGGATTGATATTTTTGATAATGATTTTACAGAATTATTTGATTCGGAGAATTTTGGAGATAATTATGGAAAACTAGTATCAAAGGAACTAGAATTAACAAAACACTGGAATAACATAGCTAATGTAATTTTACAATCAGTTAATCTTCCAAGTAAAGAAGAGATAGATGAAGTTTACAAAGAGATGCATTCATTAAAAAAAAGAGTTGGAAAACTAGAATTAGAATTAAAGAAAAAGGAGATAAAGGAAAATGCAAAGTGAGTCAAAAGTAGACCCAAAAATAATTGAAGAGATTTTAAAATTCAGTAAAAATGTAATAAATGCTCCAAAATTAGTTGCAGCACCTGATGAGATTGTTTTAGAAGTAACACCTCATGATACTGTACAAATGATGGATAAAACTAGATTAATACATTATAGATCTCTTACTGAAAAACAACACAAAACACCATTGCTAATTTCATATGCACTGATAAACAGATACCATATTCTGGATATTCAACCAGAAAAAAGTTGGGTGAGAAATTTGTTACAACAAGGATTCGATGTGTACATGTTAGACTGGGGAACACCAACTAGCATGGACAAGTATCTTGATTTTGATGATTATGTAAATGGTTATCTAGATACGTATGTGGAATATATTAAAAATGAATCATCAAATGAAAAAATTACATTGCAAGGGTATTGTACTGGTGCAACTATCGCGACAGCATACGCATCTTTACATCCTGAAAGTGTAAAAAATTACATTGCAACTGCACCAGTAATTGATGGATGGCGAGACACCACAGTAATCAGCAATCTTGCAAAGCATATGGATGTAGATAGAATGGTTGAAGTTATTGGAAATATGCCTCCGGAATTCATGTATTATTGCTTTTCAGTACTCAAACCATTTGAGCAAGGAATTGAAAAATATGTCAAATTTTTCAAAAATATAGACAACAAAAAATTTGTAGATAATTTCCTCAGAGTGGAAAAATGGTTAGGTGACACACCTCCAATCCCAGGAGAATTATTCAAACAGTGGATTAAAGACATCTATCAAGATAATTTATTGATTCAAAATAAGATGCACATAGGAGGGCAAAGAATTGATTTGAAGAAAATAGATATGCCAGTATTTACACAAGTGGCAGTAGGAGATCACCTAGTATCTCCAGAATGCAGTATGCCTCTACATTACGCTATTGGAAGTGAGGATAAAACATTGAGAATGTATCCAACAGGACATGTAGGGATGATTGCCAGTTCATTGTCACAAAAAAAGGTATTGCCTGAGCTTGGACAATGGTTAGCTGAAAGATCATAAAAAAGAAAAAGAAGAAAAAAATTCTTTCTAGTTATTTTTTGTAGTGAATACAGAAATCCAAGATTGTAGAATGTTTCTGTTTAGGTCAGCAAATGACTTTGCATTATCGTTGAATGTTTTGATATTTTGTTGTGTTGCATCGATAGTTGCAAGTGCCACTTGATTTTGTATGGAAGTTGCCTTTACAATTTCTTCTGTTGTATCATTCATTACTTTTAGTGTAGTTGCAGGAATATTTGCTGCAATACCTGATTTCTTTGCATATTCTTTTTGTAATGTGATAGTTGAATCTACGACATTTTCATATGCTTGTAGGTATTCCTGTTGTACGTTAGTAATTGATTGATGGTACTGAGGTACTGATTGTTTTATACCATTGAAGATTTTGTCAATATTTTCTTGATATGTAGAAAACAGATCTTTTGGATTACTAGTTGTTTCGTTTTTACTCATTGTTTCACCTCCTTGGTTTTTGATTTCTTTGCAATTGGTAGGATGATAACTTGAACCAAGTCACCGTCATTCAAGCCAAGTGCATTACGTTCAGCTTCAGGTATTGAGATTCTACCATTACTACTAATGGTGGTTTTGTATGCACCCCAATTCATAAAGGATGGAAGCATTTGTCCGATGTTAAACATGGCATCCATGCTTTTATTTTGCATAGATGCTACATTTTCCATAATGTTAGATTGAGTTTTTCGAGTACTGTCAGAAACTCCTTTGAGTGTTTCTAATGGATCAAATGTTTTTCCAGGTTGATTTGTCATCAAAGCACCAAAATTTTTCATAAATTCTGCTTGAGCTTGACCACTTTTTTTAATCCAAGATTTGAACATTTCACTAGGATCATATAGGTTTTGATTACCATTCATTGGTAATCATTGGGAATAGTTGTATTTAAATGATCTATTAATTCGCTAGAAACTCCAAAGATTTACTTGAAAAAGTCTGTGGATCTTGTACATATGGAGTATGACCACACCTCTCCATTTTAAAAAGTTGGCAGTTGGGAATTTTAGATGTAAAAATATCAGCATATTCAATTGGGATCACTGGATCATCAACACCCCAAATCAATAGTGTTGGAGAAACTATAGATTCAAGTTTTGATGAAACAAGTTTTGAATTTTTTAATCCCAAGATAGTAGACATGAATGCGAGTTTTGCATTAGGTAATTTCATTCTCTCTACAAAACCATTAACAAGATCTTCAGGAACTTCTTCTCCAGAAGATTCCATTAGTTCAAATGCTTTTTTGGCATTCACTTCATTTGGATATAAAGCTGCCATAATATATGCATCAAGTGCAGGGGTGGAATGCTCCATTACACCAGCTGGAGATGAAAGAATTAATTTCTCAACCTTTTGTGGATATGATAAAGTAAACTCAGCAGATACTTGCCCTCCCAAAGAAGATCCAATGATACTTGCACTTTTAGTATTAGTCAAAGAGAAGAATTTACTTAAAAAATCTGAAAAGTATTGCGGAGTATAATCTACAAGAGGTTTGTCACTATATCCAAAGCCAATTAGATCAGGAACCAATACTCGATAATGTTTTGCAAAAATAGGAATGACTTTAGCCCATCTTTCAGATGATGCACCCAAACCGTGAACTAGTACTAGAGTTTTTTGAGAATCTCCAGATTCTAGATAACGAATCTTGTTGTCATCTATCTGAAGAAATTTTTCTTCCACTATTTGTAGCTCAATTAAATCACTAGATAAATTTAGTGAAAACAGCGATCAAGAAGATGCCAGAACATCTAATTTACTAATTAAGAAAATAGATTAGCTTTTTTAAGTTCGAAAATACGGGGTTTGTGTGATACAAAAGAAAATTTCAAAAATACTAGTTCCGTTAGATGGTTCAAAAAATTCCATAAGAGGCCTTGAAACTGCAATTACTTTAGCAAGACACTGTGGAGCAATTATCACAGGAGTGTATTCAATTCATGCACCTCCACATTCAGAATTCAGAGGTGTAGGATCAGTTGAAAAAGCGCTAAATAAAGAAGTGAAGAAAATAATGGAAGAGGCAAAAACACTTGCAGCAAAACACGGAATAGTATTCAAAGAAAAAGTGATGAGTGGAGAGATAGGATATAATATTATCAAAATGGCTCATGGAAAAGAAAAATTTGATATGATAGTTATAGGATCCCGTGGGAGAAGTTCTGCTAAAGAAATGTTTTTCGGCAGTACATCAAACTATGTCATACATGCATCCAAGATCCCAGTAGTTATTGTGAAATAATTTTAAGAGAATCCGTGTTTCTTGAAATATTTTTGATGATATTCCTCAGCTTTGTAAAATGTTGGAGCAGGAATAATTTCGGTCACTATAGGATTGTCAAACTTTCCTGATTTTTCAAGTTCTTGTTTTGATTTTTCTGCAATTATTTTTTGTTCTTCATCATGAATGAAAATTGCAGAACGATATTGATTACCAACATCAGGCCCTTGACGATTCAAAGTTGTAGGATTGTGATTATTCCAAAATACATCAAGAAGTTCTTCATAAGATATCTCATCAGGATCATATTCTACCTGCACAGCTTCTGCATGACCAGTCTTATCAGTACATACTTCTTCATAAGTTGGATTTGGAAGTTGCCCACCAATATATCCTACTTGTGTTGATTTCACACCTTTAGTCTTATTTAGTAAATCCTCAACATGCCAAAAACACCCAGCTCCAAATGTTGCTTTCATAAAATTATTCATTCAATATAGAATTAAAACCATTCTAAATTATTCAATTAAAATAATATCTTTTTGAATAAGAAATTTAATAGAATTGATGAATTCTTGTTGAGAAATTAAATCATTAGACCACCAATGAGAAGTATTCCTAAACCAAGATGGAACATCATCTATGCTCGAATTAATGTAATCAACATTAGGGATTACAATGATTTTGTTTTGCAACATAAAATCTAATCCAGCCATAAATTCAGAATCAGAGAGGTCACCGGTTGCCCAATTTTTAGCATATATTTTTATCCAGTCTGGTATATCTGTAGAAAATCCCAAGATATCATAAATTGTTTTGTCTGGGAATTGTGAATCAAACCATGATTGGTATTGAGGTTCTGTATAATATCGGTCAACATAATATTGAGGGGATTTATCAAATGAAGGAAAATTTTCAATGTGAGTAGTTTGATACCCTACAACACCGTCTAGAGAATATAATGGAAATTGTGAATCAAACCATGATTGGTATTGAGGTTCTGTAGCATACCTGTCGATGTAGTATTGTGGAGGTTTATCAAATGAAGGAAATCCAAAAATTCTCATTTTAGGGTTTTCTGTAAAAGAGATTTCAGAGTCAACCCTAGGAATTAATGACGGTGTTTCTATTTTAGTTGTGCCAGGTGATGTAGATGAAGGTTGAGGATTACTCGACTCAGAATTACTGGATTCAGAATTAGGTTTTATTTCTTTATAATCAATTAGTTTTTCAAGGTTTCCAGCATAAGAGATTTTGATAGTATATTTTCCATCTTCATTCCATGTAGGTCCACCAGCATGAAGAGTTTTAGTAAAACTCCCATCATTTTTTGGCACTACACTGTCAATATGTGCCAAGCCGCTTCCACTTGGAGTTATGATTTGAATAATTATTGTAGGTATTGCAGAATCATAATCAACATTACCAGTGATTTTGATCGAATCTCCAAGATAATACAATGATTTATCAGTTGAAAAATTATTGACTGTTGCAAATGAGGAGTTCAAATTAAATGAAAATAGAATTAACACTGAAAATAGAATTAAATAATATTTCATATTTGAATGCTAATTTGATCAGATATAATTAAACAATTCTACAAATAACTCTGTCCGGTTTAAGTGACATCGGTGAATATTTCAACAACTTTTTTTGCCAAAGTTTCAATATTTGCAGTAGGTTCTGCAGATATTAACAAGAGAATTTGGGTAATTGGAAATGGGAAGCTTACCAAAACAGCCTTATCGCGTCTTGCTGCAAGGTAATTAATTGGCCCCAAACTCTCATCATATTCTTTTCGAATAGATGCTTTAGATACAAACTCCAAAAAAGACTGTAATCTAGTCTCATCTCCTTCATGAGGAATAAGACCTTCCTTAAAACCACCAGCGATTAGGTGACCATCCTTATCAACAATACCTGCAAAACGTATCTCTTCTTCACGAAGTAGTTCATTGCATTTTTCACCATATAATTTCAAAGCAGTGTCAGACATAGAATAACTTAAGATATCAAAAATAAAAACCTAGTCAATTTCAAGATCATGATTATGATGAAATACCAAATTGGTCTTAATGTTTAAGAATTTTTTACATGGAATTAATAAGCAAAAACAAGAGATAATTCATTATTGAAAACGGTGATTTTTGGAATTTTAGCAATTGTTCTAATAGCTAGTTTTAATGCTCAAAGTTCTTTTGCACATAATCCTGATTTTAAAATCAGTACTACAGAAGATATTCTAAAATTTTGTGAG
>NZ_JBSWSP010000030.1:0-52244 GCF_054095825.1 Candidatus Nitrosopumilus sp. bin_68KS | reverse complement strand
TTATCACCACCAGTTAGTACAACAATAACTGTACAGTAAGAAAACTAGTTCACATTATCCTTTTTTTCTTTTTTTTGAATCCTCTTTAACGTAAGTTGTAGACAATTTTTCCAGAAGTAATATCTAGGAGAGAATTAACAATTAATTAAAATGAAATTTCAAATTATCTTTTCTGTTTTGATTGTTTTATTGATAATTAATATTCCAAACTCATTTTCAGAAGAACTGGAACTATTCACAAATAGTAAGGTGTATGCACCTTCACATACTCTACAAGTTTATGGGAAAGGTTTACCTGAAGAAAATTTAATCATACGAATCTTTGCTCCAGATGAATCTATTGCAAAATTTGATCAACTAACGACAAATTTGGATGGCTCTTTCAATTATGGTTTGTTAACATGGCCGCAACCATCAACAAATTTTCCATATGGGACATATACTGTAGAAGTAATTAGTACACAACAAAATGGCATTTCTCAAAAAATTGATGTAAAGTTTTCATCGACAACCGAACTACTTGATGTGCCTGTTGAAAGAATTATAAACACTCTAGTCTTTGCACCTGAAACTGCAGCAATAAATCACCCAATCCGGGTCTTTGTACAAACAACCAGTGATGGCCTTTTAATTGGAAATGAACCTTCAAAATTATTAGGAACTACACATGTGCATTTACCTTCAGGGATCTCAACCCCACTATCAAATTCATTTAAAACACTTCATCAAGGATTATACTTTGTTGATTATGTTCCAAGAGAAGAAGGAACTCATGTGTTTCATGTAGTTGCTTTTAGTCAAGGAACAACGTCCCATGGCTCTGCAGCTACCAATGTATTAAGACAAGATCTTGGTGGAATTTCAGAACAAATTATTACACTAAATTCTATTTTAGATGAGACATCAGAGGAGCTAAATGTGCTCAAATCAGAAATTGCAGGATTTGATACCACATTAGATCGTGCAAGTGTTCAGATTGATGAAAATATTGGAACAATTTCAACTTCTGTTGAATTTATTACTGAAGCCTCATCTCAGCTTAATGCATTAATGTTGCCAATAATAGCATCAATTGGATTAATTGTTGCATTACAAGTAGCTATTCTTACTAGACGAAGATAGTTATAATAATCCAAGAAAAATAAATTAACTGATGCCCAAAGCGGCTATTTTCTTTTCAATAATTCTTTTCTCTTCTGTATTAACAAATTCTTATGCGATAACTCAGGGAGATTTAATTTTAGATAATGCTGAAACTAAAATTGTTTTTGACTCTGAAATATTAAATATCGATTATGATTTTTTTACTGAAAATGATTTTAAACGATATCTAATTTTTGGAACAAATACACAAGATATTGATTTTTTAAAAAATAATTCATTGTATGGAATTCAGTCTGACGCTGGATTTTTTTATGTCTCTGTTCTTTCTGAGAAATCAGCTTCTAATCTTATTTCTCAAGGTTTCTATGTGATTGAGGATTCTAAATTAGATTTTCATTTATCTGATGATGTCATTTTGGATTCTTCTAGAATTGGTGAGATAACAGGTTCAAGTGCTGTTAAAAAAAAATATGATGCATCAGGAAATGGTACGATTATTGCAATTGTAGATACTGGAGTTGATTTTTCAAATCCTGACATTCAACATTCTGTTGCAAGAGATAACCTTAATCATCCTATAATGATTGATCCAGATGGACAAGGAATAATTTTAACAAATGCAACTTTTTTTGCGTATGTTGATAAAAATAACATCATTAGAAATTACAGCAAACCAATTCCAACAGACATGACTTCATCAGTATATGTTACTAAAGATGGGGTTTTCCTAGATTTATCTCAAGGTGGGAAAGGCACAAAAATCCCAATTTACAATTCATTTTTTCCTCAAATAGGTTCATCGCCAATTTTTGAAGGTATTTTAGATAAAGACATGAAAATTGGAAAAGATAATAGAAACTATATCAAATCAAAAAGTGGAGTATATCATCTAGGAGTAATTTATCAAGGTGGATTGCAGGGACCATTAGCTAGAATACAAGTTGTTCCAGTTCTTATGGTTGATTCATTTATTCCTGGAGTTTATGATACAATGATTCCTGATCTTAGTACTTCATGGAATGATTATACTAGATTTGATCTAAAACCTGGTCAGAAACCAAATTATGATTTTGATTTCACTGATGAAAAACCAATAGTGTTGGGAAGTGGTAAAGAATTTTTAGTTTATGATTCAAACAATGATGGAAAAAATGATTACAGTGCAGGAACATTTGGAGCAAAAGTTCTTGATGTTTATGGTGTAATTCGAAATAATGTAACTGACATAGATGATTCATTACAAGCAATTAATGGAACATTATTGCCCTCATTAGATCCTGATGGAAACTTTTTTGGTATGATGACTGACTTTATGGGCCATGGAACATCTAGTGCTGCATCAATTACTTCACGAGGTCAGCAAATCTATGACATTTACAACAATACAGAAAAACATTCTATTATTGGAGTGGCACCTGATGCAAAGATTGTACCCGTGAAAGCATTATGGTTTGGTGATACCGTTTATGGTTGGTTGTGGTCTGCAGGGTTTGAAAATGAAGATCATTCTTGGAAATTTTCAGGTAAACCTAAAGTAGATATAATTTCAAACAGTTGGGGTGTATCTAATTTTCCTTCTATTAATGCATCACCGGGTATGGATGTGTTGTCATTAATTCTGAGTATACTTGTTACTCCACAATCATTAGATGATGATTATCCCGGTATCACAATAATTTCTAGTGCTGGCAATTCTGGACATGGGTATGGCACAATTGGATTACCTAACGCATCACCATTTGGAATTTCAGTTGGTGCAACAACAAACAATGTATTTGTTGGCTATGGTCCATTCAAAGATCAACCGAGATTTGGAAATACCATAACTCACCAAAATCATATTGTTGATTTTTCAAGTAGAGGCCCTAGCTCTATAGGAGACCCAAAGCCCGACATTATGAGTATTGGTGCTCATGGTTTTACACCATCAAACGTAATTAAAATTAAAAAAGATTCCAAAGATGAATCTTTTTCATTATTTGGAGGAACTAGTATGGCAGCGCCAATAGTATCTGGAAGTGCTGCGATCTTGATGGAAGAAATGAGAAAACAATCTCAGGATTATGATCCATTTATTATTAAAAATATTCTGATGTCTACTGCTACTGATCTTCAAAATGATGCCTTCACTCAGGGTTCGGGATTGGTAAATGTTGAATCTGCTCTGGATTATGTTCATGGAAATGATGGCATTTTCATAGTGTATAATGATAAATCATATGATAATATCAAAAAAATTCTTGAACCTGGAATTGATAATATTAATTCATCTGCAATTGGATTTGAACAATTTCAACTTCCCTCAAATTCTTTTCCTATGACTAGTTGGTTTGGAGGTCAATTGAATCCTGGTGATAGAACAACTACTACTTTTACAATCAAAAATCCCACTAATGAAACACTTTCTATTAATGTAAAATCTGAAACTTTGTCATTAATCACAAAAAAACAATTTGATGGGAAAACCATTGTACGACAACAAGATTCTATTTTGAATAAGACTGACACATTCATTCCAAATTATGTTAAACTATCTGATGTAACAAATCATGAAATGGTTAGTGATTTTTTTGATGAGCAAAACCCTATCCCTGATGATTCATCCCTGATGATTGTGAATGTTAATTTTCCTTTTTCAGATTTTATGAACAGTACATCTAAAGTATATGCCGATGATCTCAAAATTTCTTCGTTATATCTTTATGATTGGATTGATAGTAACAATGATACAAAAATTACTAGTGATGAATTATCTATGGTGAACAGAGCTGGTTCTTGGGGAACCGTTCAAGAATTAAGAGTTTCAGAACCCAACAAAAAATTTGAAGGCGTTCCATTAGTTGGAGTTTATCCAGTCCCTACCAGATATTCATATTGGTTAGGTGATACAAAACAAAACTCTACCTCTATGGATTATACAATCTCTACAAGTTATTATAAAAAAGATAATTGGTCTATGTTATGGCCAGAATCTAAAACAATATCTGTTCCTGCAAAATATACTGCTACAATTAATGTAACCTTGATTACTCCAAATGATTTGCAAACAGGTGTTTATCAGGGATTTTTAACATTTGAAAGTAATAGACATACTGTAAATGCACCAGTATCTTTTGTGATTAAACAACCAGTAATTGAAAATGAGACAACAATATTGATTAAAGGAAAACAAACTGATAACATACTTTATGGAAATGGATACACCAAAGGTGCATTTGATATGGTTAATCGTTACATGGCAGGTGACTGGCGACAATATTATTTTGATATTCAAAATGAATCAATTAATTCTGGTGCAATTGAATTATCTTGGATTGATGATGATACTAATCTTGCAGTATTTGTAATGGATCCATCAGGAAAAATAATACAAACAAATGTTCCTTCTGGCGTATTTGGTCATTTTCTTAAATGGCCTTCACTTGATTGGTTGGGTAATTCTCTTTTCAGTCAAGGCGGTGGCTTTTTCCCTGTAAAAAATAAAGACAATACTTCTACAGTAATCTATGTTCCAATTAATCAAACAGGTACTTACACACTTTTGACTCATTCAACATTGTTTGGTGGAAATTCAACAACTGAGCCAATTACTCTATCAGCTAAATTTACAAATATTTCTCCAGAAATGTTAACAAACAATCAACAAATCAATGCTGAATCTTTGGTAACTGATTTGAAAGATGAAAATAATGCCTTATCTCAGAAAATCTCTGAAACTAAACCGCCCCTTCAAACTAAATCTGACATATCATTAGAATCTGATTCATCTTTTAGTATAGGTATTGCAATTGGTGTTGTTGTTGGAATTGCGATCGGAATCATGTTTATTTTTATCATTAGACAAAAACCTCCCAAATAATTGAACAAGGTTTATAAGCAATTTGGCGAGTACGTCAGCTTGAATGTCAGAGCTTGGGACAAAAAAGTCTGGCGGATTATCCCGAAGAGACTTTCTAAAGTTAATGGGTGCCGCAGGGACAGGATTAGCATTTGCTCCATTTGTCCCATTTGGTAATTTTATGCCAAATCCTAATCAGGCAACTCTTGAAAAAGTTCCAGTAATTTTACCTGATGGCACTCAAGCAAATATCAATACTTATCCGATTAATCACGCCGAAGTAATTACATATCCATCTACTGGTGATGCTGCACTTGATGCAGAAGCTTTTCGTAAGTGGCAATTCATTAGACTTCCTGAAGAATTAGGTGGAGACAAAAAAGATTCCACTTCAATTAGAGCTTATAGTATGATTTGTTTGCATCTCTGGTGTCTATGGAAATATTGGCCTGATGAGGGAAGAAAGAGAGGCGAATGTCCTTGTCATGGAAGTATGTATGATCCTGTAACTGGAACAGCTTTTGTTGGTCCTGCATCAGTGCAAGCTGCACCATCAAATACATTAGCTCAACTGACTCTTGAAATTGATTCAGATGGATTTGTATATATTTTACCACCAAAGTTTAATGCAAATGATAATGGAGTAATTGGATATGGCCGTTTCGCTTGAGAGAAGAACAGGAGCTGTTGGCTTCCTTTACTGGCTTTGGGATGGCGTAGATAGAACTATCTTTACTGCAATTAAATTTTCATTTCCTGCAAGATTTGTAAGTCCGTTTGGATTTCTGGGAATGCTAACATTTACTGTGTTTATTATTCTGGGAGTTTCAGGAGCGCTTCTCATGTTTTACTATCAACCGATTTTGGATAGAGCATGGGATAGTGTTCAATTCATTAACGATGAAGTTCCATTTGGTTTTCACATTAGAAACATACACTATCATGGTTCCAATGCAATGGTACTCTTGGCTGTTCTTCACATGTATTATCAATATTTTAGTGGAAGATACAAAATCAGAAACGAAGTATTGTGGATGACAGGAGTAATACTTGGTGTCGTTACAATTCTTGAAGCATTTACTGGGTATGATGTTATATTTAGTGAAAGAGCAGAACTAGCAATTAGTATTGCAGCATCGCTTACAACATCAATTCCTGTTGCAGGGCCGACAATTCGTGATGCGGCATTGGGTAGTGGCTTTTCAGACTTTGTATTAAGATTCTATGCACAGCATGTATTCTTGTTACCTATTGTAATGCTAGGACTAATGGCAGTTCACTTCCCAAGGTTCTTGGTATTTGATGTACCAATGGTAATGGCAATCGGCGGTGCAATTCTAATCACTGGTGGTGTATTCCCAATTGATATGGGTTTCAAGTTTGAACCCACTGTACCGCCTGGTGTAACTGTACCTGAATGGTATCTTACAGGGATCTATGCATTTATGAGGACTCAATATGACAAGTTTGTCACAGGATTATTGTGGCCGTTGTTGTTTATCATATCGCTTGTGTTAATACCATTCATAGATAGATACAAGAAATTCTCATGGAGAGACAGACCACTTGTTACTGCCTTTGGAATTACCAGCCTTGCTCAAATCATGGTTACCACATACTGGGGATTCTATATCTCACCTGATGTATCAATTCCCTTAGTAGAGCGTTTGGTAATTGATCCAATATTCTTCTATTCTACCATGATTTTGATGGTACCACTAGGATTTGGATTTACTTACATGATGATAAAACTTGCAAATGAAGCTGAAAGAAAATCAAAACTTGCAAAAAATACTGGCCCAAAGAAGGTTGCAACTATCAATCTTTCAGAAAAATGGATTAACTGGTTACTAGTTGCACTTTTGGCATTCCAAGTATTCCTCAATATTGCAGCTTATAATGCAGCATTGATTGGTATGAAGAATATTTCGCTATTCTTTGTTGGAATTATTCTGTTAGTATTTGCAGCATTCTTCCATATCTACAGATATGCACTAAGTCAAGAAAAGAACGCACCGCCACCAGCACCTACTCCAGTTCAAGACGAAAAACCAAAACTTGCAGAACCTGAAGTATCTGTTGAACAAAGCAAACTTCCTGAAAGTGATTCATTACCTGAAGGTAAACCTGAACCCAAAGAATTAGCACCAGAGGTTCCAACACCCAAGACTCAAGCAGATTTAGGAGTCGGTGCAAATAACAATCCGAATCTTGGTTCTGGAGACATTCCAAAACCATGATCACAATAATTCTAAAGAAACTTTATAAGAACTTGAGAGGCGTAAAAAAATTATGAGTTCTCCTACATCAAGCCATGCATATGGAATTGGATTGATTGCACTCCTCATTGGCATGACAGGAACTTTTGTCTTTTACACTTCATTTTATCTTCCCGAATCTCTAGCTAAACCATCAGTAGATGAACATATTTTAGAACCTGAAAAAGAATTACTTATTAAAATTGTACCTGGTGCAGTAATTGAAGGAAATCAAAATTATGTTCCCAATCAAGCAGATGTATTGTTGGGAATAAACAATAAAGTAATTTGGGAAAATAATGACGATACTGCACATACAGTAACCCCTGATCACAGACAATCTGATGGATATAGTGGAGACTTTGGTTCTATCGGTGTGATTAAGCCTGGTGAAACCTATGAATTTCTATTTACAGAACCACAAGAAGTTCCATATCACTGTCAACCACATCCATGGATGACAGGTAAAATCAAAGTAGAAGTAAGTAGATTCTAGATAGAATATTTCGCAAATATTATCTGACTTTCAATCTCTTTATGTTGCTCGATAATTGATGCTCTAAATTTTATTTCATGTTCTTGTTTTGGTTCAAATTTTATTAGTGCTGTAAACTCTGCTTTATTCTCTGGCATTACATCTTTGTTGATAAATAATCTTGAAACATTTTGTGATATGTTTTTTCCATTGTATGATTTGTAAACTATGTGTTCATTTGAATCCAAAATCTGCGTATTAATTACAACTCCGTCATATCTTCCAGGATATGAAACCAAAATTGTACCTTTAATTTCTGAATCAGGATGAATGTCAGTTGAGTCAAGTTTGAATTCTATATCTTTCACACAACATCACATGGGAATTAGAATAAATAATTTTGTTAAATGGGCCCAAAGGGCTTCGATCCCTTGACCATTGGATTAGAAGTCCAACACTCTATCCATGCTGAGCTATAGGCCCAAAAACCTAGAAATTAATTGCCATTTTAAGGGTTTACAGCCACTTTTTTTGATAATTTTCTCTTTCCATTTTAAAGAGAAATTGTTGTGAATAACCTGCATATGGTCCAAAATGATTAACAATTTTTTCATGCAAATACTCATACTGTTTTTCTGTAATTGTTTTAGTGTTAATCTGAAATTCATTTGAATAATATTTTTCTAAAATTCTAATCATCCATCTATCTAATGGAAATGCTTCTAATTTTTCTAATGAAAACAACATTACACAATCTGCAACTTTATTTCCCACTCCAGGAATTATACGAATAATTTCTTTGGTTTCTTGATAATTGCAATTTTTCAAGTATTCAAAATCAATCTTTTTGGATAGAATCATCTTTGATGCTTCTTTGATGAATTTAGCTCTATATCCTACCCCACAACTAACAATTCCATCTATTGATGCTCTAGCGAGTTTCTCTGCTTTTGGGAATAAAAAAAATTCTTGATTTTTATATTCTATTTTATTTCCAAACTTTTTTGATAATTTTTCTAAACTGATTTTGATTTTTTGTATGTTAGAGTTTGAAGAGATAATAAATGAAATCAAACATTGGAAAGGGTCTTGCCTGAGAATTCTTAACCCTGAATATTGTTTTACAGCTTTTTTTACTGTTTTATCTTTTGAAATAGACTTTATAATGCACTCTAAATTGTCATTTTTTCTGAAAAAATCTATTTTTGAATTTTGAAAAGAATTAATCTGTCCATTTTTATCAATTCGAAGAATATCTTCACCATTTACTCCATACCAAAAATTACCATTTTTTTTCCAAAGAAATACTTGACCACTATTTATTGAATTTTCAACATTTATTGCACATTTTTTTTGCATTTTAGACAGTTATTTCATCATTAACTGAAGGTGAATATGCCTCTAATCCGAATTTCTCATGAATCTCTTGTGCAAACATTTCGCATGATTCAGAATCTCCATGTACAGTCCAAACTTTGGGATTTCCCTTGATTTTTTTGATCATATCAAATAATTCTTTTTTATCTGCATGTCCTGAAAACTCAAACTGTTTTACTTCTGCTTTTACGTTAAGATCTTTTCCTCTAGTAGAAACCTTTCCAGTATCTAGTAATTTTTTCCCTGGGGTTCCTTCTCCTTGATAAGAAACAAGAGCTATTCCATTTTTACTATCAAAAGATAATTGTTGTAAATAATATACTGCATTTCCTCCAACTAACATTCCTGCTGGTGATATTACAACACATGGCTCTTCCATTGCTAGTTTTCTCTCTGAATGTTCTGTAATTGCTGTTGCACTCTTTATTGCCTCTGAAAATATTTTTGGATCTCTCAGATATTCTGGATGTCTAAACATTATCTCATTTACCTTTAATGCCATTCCATCCATTATGATTTTATGTTTAAAATTTGCACTTCTTAAAACACATGCAATCTCTTGAGAACGTTCAACTGAAAATGATGGGATAAAACATATTCCTTTTCTATCCATTACTTCATTTGCAAATTCAATTAATTCATCTTCTGATTCTTTTCTAGGTTTTTGTTCATTTTTTGCATATGTGCTCTCAGTAATCAATAAATCAATTTCCCCAATGTCTAAATCCATCTCTCGAAGCATTCTTGAACCGTGAGTCTTGATATCCCCTGTGTAGAATAGTCGTTTTTTCTCTGATTCTACTAAAACTGTACTGCCACCAATAACATGTCCTGACTCTCTTAACTCAAAAGTTGCATTTCCTTTGGTAATTTTTTGTTTGAATCCTATTTCTTTAGCATTTTTCATCATATTCTTTAACTCTGGAAGATCAAATGGGTGTGAATTTTTTTCAATTTTTAACATATCATTAATCAATAATTTTGAAAGGTCAAATGTTGGTGGAGTGGCATAAACATCTGTATTCCCACTAACAAACAATGATGGGACATTTCCTGAATGATCTAAATGTGCATGTGTTATAATAATAGCATCCAAATCCTTTGGTTTTACATGAAGTGGATATTGTGGAGGGGAACCTCTTTTTCCAAACATTACCCCATAATCAAGTAGTAATTTAGTACCATTACAATTGACCAAAAAGCCCGATCTGCCTACTTCGTTTGCAGCTCCCAAAACTTTAACATCCAAGAATTAAAATGAATTTCAATCTACGTTAAAACCTTCTTAGAGATTGCCCGATCATTATGTCTATCATAGAATCTACAAAAGCTTTAATTAGTGTAAGCTAAGATCCGATCCTCATGGGAAGAAGTTTCGCAGATTGGTTAGCACAGCAAGACCAAGCCGTAGTCGCAAAGACACGTGCTGGTGATGAAGCAAACAAACCACTCTTAAACCAACTCAACTGGATTTGGGTAAACAATCTTATGAATCAGAAAGCAGACCTTAATCCTTCTTCAGCAGAACTACTTGACTGGGTAACCTCTGGTCAAATAGATGCAATGAGAAAATAAACGTGCACATCACGTTGTCTTTTTGTTTTTTAAATTTCTTAATATAGATACTGCGCATACATTTTGAATCGATCATTTTCATAACAGGGTTATGAATTTCGATCATGGTTTAAATAGCTACCAAGCAATCTAATCATTGTAATGCCAATAGCAATACTTCCAGACATTGATGAACAAAGATGTATCGGATGTGCACTATGTGTAGAAATCTGTACAACTCTTGGTCCTGATGTCCTTAGAGTAAAACCTGTTGAAGGCTGGAAGAGAGGTAAAGCATTTGTATTTTATCCAGAAAGATGTATTTCTGATGGTGCATGCATCGGTGTATGCCCAACAAAATCAATCTTTTGGATGAGACCAATGAATTACACTGCTGGACAACCAGTACCTCTTCACAAAAACGGTATCTTCATCAAAGGTTGGGCAGAAGACGCAGCACTATAAGCTGAATCTTTTAGCACATTCTTTTTTCTTATTTTTAATTAAGCAAATGATTTTCGCTTGATTTCTTTTGGAATTGTTTTTACAAAATATTTTAGAAAATTATCTTTTTTGTCATAATGAATTTCTGAAAACTTGTTGTTTGCAAAAAATTCATTCCATGTTTTTTCAAAAATTGGGAATTCTTTTGGTTCAAAATCAATTCTAGCAGTTTCATGATGTGCTGCAGGAAATATATCTGAAATCTCAATTGGAATTAATCCCAAAATGGCGTTGTATTGACATACTTGGAATGAATCAAATTCTTTGAATTTTCTTTTTAATCCCAAATATTGATTTGATAAATAACCTGGTTTTGTACTTGATTCTTTTGTAATGATCAGCTTCTTTTTCTTTGATTTGAATTTTCTAACTATTTCATGATATGATTGAACTTCTGGCCGATGTTGATCCTCTTTAGAGAATAAGAAAATGGCTTTTTCTTTAAATTTTGGTGTTCCCAATCCAAGAAATTCAGAGTTTTCAATCATTACCTCAATCATCTCAAATAATTTGGGATGAGCTCTTGCTTTCTTGATTACATATTCCCATAATCTACCCTCATGAATTGCCTGTTTTACTCTATCAACTTCTAGCTTGATTGCATGCAGGTTGTGTATTGCTAATTCATTTGTTCTCTGAACTTCATCGAGATTACGTAGTTCATCTGGTGAATACTTTGAACAGATTTCACAATTGCAAGGAAATACTGTAATATCTGACAAATATCTGGTTCCATCATCAGTAATGTATCTTGATTTTTTAGCATACAGCATGTATGAGGCTGAATCAAACGTATCGCAACCCAATGCTATTGCAAATGGGATTGTTAGAGGATGACCTGCACCAAAAAGATGCAAAGGTATTGAATGAGGCATCTGTTTTTTTGCAGCAACAATCATCTGGGCTAATAATCTATATTCGTATGATTCCATAAACTCAACAGGACTACCTAATGCCAGCATTTGAAAACCAATCTTGACTAAACTCTTTGTAGATTTTGCAACAAGTTCAAAATGTTCCCCTCCTTGAATTGGACCAATCCAAATTTGACCATTTTTTTCACTGCTCTCAAGTGTTTGTTTTGAGACTTCGAGTGTGTGTTTGACATATGCTTCTGCTTTTTTAATTGGCATTCCATATCCAGTTGGCTTATCAAGTGGAATGGCAAAGTCAGTCAAGATCCCCTTTTCAAATTTTGCCATTTCTGGAGGTGTGACTTTAACATCGCCATATTCTAAAACCTGATATCCTCCAGAATCCGTCATTATTGCACCATCAAAATCTATTATCTTGTGTATTCCTTTCTTAATGGCATCATTACCATAATTGTTTCTTGTAATGTATGCATTTGTAATAACTAAATCAAAACCAATTTCACGGATTTTTTTTGATGGAATAGTCTGTTTAACTGGATGAATTACTGGAACATATGCTGGCGTCTCAATTTTACCATGATTTGTGTATAGCGTTCCAATTCTTCCAGCTAAATCCGTTTTTGATATTTCAAACAAGTAATTTTATAGTTTTAAAGGCGTTATTTAATCAATCAGCAAAAAATTTTTTCAAATCATTATTTTTTGTAACTAAATCAAGCCAATCTACATCTTCATTTCCTTTGTTGGTGGAAATTATAGATATGACAATTTCTTCACTTTCTTCAATGGTTTTACCTGTGATGTTCATTTGAACTGTCTTTTCTTCGAATCTATTAATTGCATCATGTGCAATAATTCCCAATATTTCGCTCCCTGTATTATCTTTAATTTTTTTATCAGAATATTTTCGATTTTTGTATACTGTAATCAAATCATATGGGCTCCTTCTTAAAACAATCATTATTTTTACTTGGTTTTTATCTAACACATATGGTGCTAAATGTCCAACAATCAAATTACAATCAGAAATCTTTTGTCCTAGTATTTTTTTTAGCTTATCAGTATCAACATCATTTACATCCTCATTTTCTTCAAATAATCCTGACTCTTTTGCGATTTTATTAATATCGATAATGGGTAATTCTAATCTCTTGGCAATTTTTTCTGCAACTGTATGTTTTCCTACACCTGGATTTCCAGTTATTACTATTGACATGATATAAAATCATCATGAACCAGATTAAACGATTTCTGCAATACTAATAAGTAGAATTGTGTTTTTGACAATATTGCAAATTGGTTTATTAGGTAAAGCAAATGTTGGAAAATCTACATTTTTCTCTGCAGCAACTCAAACTCCTGTAGCATCAGGCAATTTCCCCTTTACAACTATTGAGCCAAATATTGGTGTGGCATATGTTAAATCTGATTGTGCATGCAAACATTTTGGGATTAAACATGAAAATGATTATTGTATAAATGGAACACGTCTTATTCCTGTCAAGCTAATTGATGTTGCAGGATTAGTTCCAGGGGCTCATGAAGGAAAAGGATTGGGAAATCAATTCCTTGATGATGCAAGACAAGCTGAAGTCTTGATTCACGTAGTTGACATTGCAGGTACTACTGACATTCAAGGACAACCAGTTCCAGTTGGAACTCATGATCCTTTAGAAGATGTAGCATTTGTTCAAGATGAATTTGATCAATGGTTTGCAGATATTCTAAAAAGAGAATGGGATAAGATTACTCGCGAAATAGATCAAAAAAGAGCAAAACTTACTGACGGCATTGCAAAACGATTTACTGGTTTAGGAATTAAAGATTTTCAAGTACAAGAAGTATTGCAAAAACTTGGGTTTATGGCTAAAAATCCAAAGGAATGGCAAGATTCTGATATCCAAACCTTTGTCAAAGAGTTGAGAAAAAATACAAAACCGATGATTATTGCCGCAAATAAAGCGGATTTATGTACTGATCTTAGCATCATTGATAAAATATCTGATTGTGTAATTCCATGTAGTGCTGAGACCGAATTATTATTACGAAAAGCATCAAAAGCTGGAATTGTAAATTATTCTTCAGGTGACACAAGTTTTACCATTCCTGATGGAAAAGAAATTCCACCTCCGCAACAAAAAGCACTGGATTTAGTAAAGTCAATTTTTTCTAAAATCCAATCAACTGGAATACAAAAAATTCTAAATACTGCAGTTTTTGATTCATTAAAATTCATTGTAGTATATCCAGTTGAAGATGAAACCAAACTAACTAACAAAGATGGTGTAGTTTTGCCTGATACTAAATTACTTCCTCTGGATTCGACTGCAAAAGATTTAGCAAGTTTAATTCATGCGGATATTGCAAAAGGATTTTTACATGCAATTGATTGTAAAACAAAGCAAAGAATCAGCGGTGATCAAAAACTAAAAAATGGCGATGTCATCAAAATTGTATCAACACTAAGTCGTGGATAATATGTTAGGTTTAGGAATTGAAAGCACTGCTCACACTTTTTCTTGCGCAATAATTGAAAAAAAAGGAAAAAAGGGTAAAATTCTTTCAGATGTTAGAAAAATTTACCGTCCTGCAGATGGGGAGGGAATTCACCCACGTGAGGCATCACGCCATCACATTGAACACAGCTCATCTATATTGTCTGAATGTCTAAAAGAAGCAAATTTATCCATTAAAGATTTAGATATCATTTCGTATGCTGCAGGACCTGGATTGGGTCCATGTTTACGTGTAGGTGCTGTTGTTGCAAGGTCTTTGTCTTCTTTTTATAAAATTCCAATTTATCCTGTAAATCATGCAATAGGACACATTGAATTAGGAAAATTACTTACTGGTGCATCAAACCCACTGGTGCTTTTGGTATCTGGAGGACATACAATGCTTTTGGCATTTTTAAATAAACAATGGAGGGTTTTCGGTGAAACTCTTGATATTACACTTGGACAATTACTTGATCAATTTGGAAGATCAATTGGATTTCCTTCGCCTTGTGGAAAAAATATTGAAGAACTGGCATCTACATCATCAAACTATGTTACTCTACCATATTCTGTAAAAGGAAATGATGTCTCCTTTTCAGGTTTATTATCTGCAACAAAATCTGTTGCAAAAAAAAGTAAAATCGATGCGTGTTATTCGTTACAAGAAACTGCTTTTGCAATGATTAGTGAAGCTGTTGAACGTGCATTGTCATTTACTCAGAAAAGAGAATTAATGATAGTGGGAGGAGTTGCAGCTAACAAAAGATTGTCTGAAATGCTCAAAGATGTTTGTAAACGTCATAATTCCAAGTTTTTTGTAGTCCCATTACGTTATGCGGGAGATTGCGGTAGTCAAATTTGTTGGACTGGTCTTTTAGAATCTCAAGTAAAATCAGGCTCTTCTTTACAAGATACTTTTGTAACTCAATCTTGGAGATTGGATACTGTCAAAGTTAATTATTGATTTTTGTATTCTTCTATCTGTTTTTCAATAGTTTTATTCCAATCTTTTGTATTAAAAACTCCGAACTTGAAAGTTTGTTCACCATCATTTGTTTTTGCACTAAAACATACTTTTTTCATTAGTAATCCTTCTTTCCATACTTTAATGACATCATCTAATTTGATATCTAATATGGTGTCTCCAAAATGTTTTGAAAAATCCATAATTCTTGCATTAGTTTTGTCAAATGCTAATCTCTTATTTGTTAATGTTAGAATTCCAGCTCCTAAATTGTCTTCAGCACAATCCTCTTGTTTTATTTTATTTTCCCCTTTTTCCATGATTAATTTTTATTGAATCCCTCAGGATATAACGTTAATGAAATTAATCAAAAAAGGTGCAGAAGCTGATATCTATCAAACTATGTGGCAAAACTCTAAAGCAATTTTAAAAATTCGAAAAGTAAAAAATTATCGTAATTCTTCACTTGATGCAAAAATTCGTAAACAAAGAACAATTAAAGAATCGCAAATGATATCTCATGCTAGAACCTTTCAAATACCAACACCCTTAGTTTATTTTGTTAATTTAGAAAAATCATATATCATAATGCAAGAAATTCCTGGAACTCCTGTTCATGATTTATCTGAATCTAAAATTATTAAACTATCAAAAGAAATTGGTAAGCTAGTTGGGAAATTACATCAAAACGGAATCATGCATGGTGATTTAACCACCTCAAACTTTATTCTATTCGAAAATCTAGTTTATGTCATTGATTTTGGATTATCTCAAAATACAATAAAACCTGAAGATCATGCAGTTGATTTGAGACTAATCAAGGAAATTCTTAACAGCGCTCATGCTAAAATTATGAAAAATGCTTGGAAGAAATTTCTTCTAGGTTACAAATCTGTAGTGGGTAATTCATATCATACAAAAATCACTAAATTGGTAGCAGAGATTGAAAGTCGTGGTAGATATGCAGAAGTCGTTTGATCTATTCTTTGTATCTTCAAATGATCACAAATATTCAGAAGCTAAAAGCATTTTAGAAACTTTTGGAATCAAACTTGGTTTTCTAAAATCAGAGTTGGAAGAACTTCAATCAAATTCACTTGATGACATAGCACTTCGAAAAGCAAAAGATGCATTTTCAAAATTTAAAAAACCTGTAATTATTGAAGATGATGGGTTATTCATTAATTCATTGTCTGGATTTCCTGGACCTTATTCATCATATGTTTTCAAAACTATTGGTAATGATGGAATTCTTAATCTGTTAAAAAATAACAGAAAAGCAAAATTTGTTTCAATCATTACATATTGTGATAAAACAAATTTACAATCCTTTAATGCAAAACTAGATGGCACTATATCTAAATCCATAAAAGGAAAAGGTTGGGGATATGATCCAATTTTTATTCCAAAAAATTCACAAAAAACGTTTGCTGAAATTAATGAAAAAAATAAATTATCTCATAGATACAAAGCTTTGAAAAAATTTTCTAATTGGTATTTGCATAAGTAGGAATAAAACGATCAATATATCGTTCATTATTTTGTAAGATTGAAATTCTTGATACTATACTTTCATCCATTATTGAAAATATCTTACTTTGTTTTGCAATTTCTTCACTAAATTTTTTTACTTCTTCCATTTCTAACATATTTTCATGTTCTAATCTGTTGGTAGAACGTCCAATATGCATATATGATTTTAATTCAATAAAGTGAGGGCTAGCTTTTCTAAACATTTCAGCAAATGCTGGAATCGTTTCTTTTTGGTCATTATAATTTCTGATTAATGTAATCCTTAGTACTGTTCTTGTATTCAGATCCTTTAACATATCTAAAGTTCTATTCCATCTCTCCCAAGAGTCATCGTATTTTGGCTTGTTAATACTGATAAATGATTCATAATCTGCAGCGTTTGTTGACAAATACAATTGAGTCGGTAATGCGTCTTCATCTTGTAATTTTTGAATCATGTCTGGTTCTTGCCCATTTGTTACAAGGAAAATTGATTTTGTTGCCTCTAGTGAATTTAGATATTTGATTAATTCAGGTAATTTTGGATACATTGTTGGTTCACCCGATAAAGAAATTGCGTAATGACTTGGAAGCAATGATTCATCTAATCTCTGTTTATCATTTCTAGAATCTCCATAGTATCCGTTGATCAGTTTTTTTCTTTCAGCCATTAGTTTTGTCAAAATCTCTTTTGGTTCTGCAACTTGTTCTGGTTCCATTTTCATTGAATCATAAAATTCCATGGGTCTCCAACAATATACACAACGATTCTCACAATGCATTCCAGCTGGAGAAAATTCCATACATCTGTGAGTTGAAATTCCATAAAATTTGTGTTTGTAACAGCTTCCTTCATGCTTGAATGATTTTTTTGTCCAATGACATAATTCTACTGTGGAATGATCTGCAACACCGTACTTTGCTTTTTTTAATTGCGCAGAGATTGCAGGCTTGATCTGAATTAATGGATCATCTGCTTCAACTACTTCGCCTGAACAACTCATTATTCCAATTCTTGTTCTGGTTTACTTAAATTGATCGAGTTTTTCTCCAAGATGGAAAATATTTCCAGAATTATTAAAAATCTGAGCCGATTTCAGAGTGAGGTTTAATTACTGGATCCTCTGGGTAATTTTAGGCATTGAAAAAAATACACATTTTACCGTTCCTATTGTTGCTTATCACTACATTAACCAGCATGCCTATCAGCCCAGCTTTTGCTGATGATGACTTGGATAAAGATGGTGTTGATGATTCAATTGATGCTTGTCCTAATCTGCGAGAAGATTATGAAGGTGCAATTGATGGTTGTCCATCAAACTTTGTCCCATGGTATGATGAAGACTTTGATGGAATAGAAGATCATCTTGATCAATGTCCGACTCTTAAAGAGAGATACAATAAATTCCAAGATGAAGATGGTTGCCCAGATTACTCTCCTGATGGAGGACCAGGTGGATTAGCTGATACAGATGGAGATGGAATTGTTGACTTGGTTGATAATTGTCCAAACCAACCAGAAACTTTCAATGGTGTCTTAGACACAGACGGTTGTCCTGATGATTTTGGTTCTGGTGATAGAGATAGAGATGGAGTTCCAGATGCTGTTGATAAATGTCCACTAAGTGCTGAGACTTACAATAGATTCCAAGATGAAGATGGTTGTCCTGACACTGTAACAGGTTCAGCTTTTATTGATTCAGATAATGATGGTATTGCCGATAAAATTGATTTATGTCCAAAAGAACCTGAAGTGTATAACGGGTACAGAGACACAGATGGCTGTCCTGATGTTGTTTTAGATACTACCTTTAATGATAAAGATGGTGACGGAATTGCAGACAAGTTTGATATTTGTCCAAACCAACCAGAAACTTTCAATAGATTTGCAGATTATGATGGTTGTCCTGATTCAGCTCCTGTATTAGATGGAGTTCTAAATGATGCAGATGGTGATAGAATAAAAGATATTGATGATGTTTGTCCATTAGAACCAGAACGATACAATGGATTCCAAGATGAAGATGGTTGTCCAGATATTCCTCCTTATTCAAGTGATCTTGATTCTGATCTTGATGGAATTCCAAATAGTATTGATCAATGTCCTGACGTAAAGGAAACTTACAATAGATTCCAAGACAATGATGGTTGTCCTGACTTTGTTGGTGTTGACAAAGGAATGCCCGACACTGACGGTGACGGAATTAATGATTATGTTGATCTTTGTCCAAACCAACCAGAAACTTTCAATGGTGTATTTGATAGAGACGGTTGTCCTGATACATTATCTACACAAGACAGAGATAGAGATGGAGTTCCAGATGGTATAGACAAATGTCCAACTGCTAAAGAGACTTACAATGGATTCCAAGATGAAGACGGTTGTCCTGATAGTGTTTCTGGATTAGGAAACTTTGACTTTGATAGAGATGGAATTCCTGATTTGAGAGATAAATGTCCACTTCAACCTGAAACTGTAAATGGATATCAAGATTTAGACGGTTGTCCTGATGTTGCAGTATTAGATTCAGATGGTGATGGAATTAGAGATGATTTAGATCAATGTCCTACATCTCCTGAAACTTGGAATAGATATCAAGATCATGATGGTTGTCCTGATAATCCATCAGAATTTGATTCTGACTTTGATAGTATTTTAGATTCAGTAGATCAATGCCCACTTGATAGAGAACGATACAACGGATTCCAAGATGAAGACGGTTGCCCTGATTACCCTGATTATATTACAAGCTTAGATTCTGATTATGATGGAATCGTTGATTCAAAAGATCAATGTCCATTAGCTCCAGAAACTTACAATAAATTCCAAGATGAAGACGGCTGCCCTGACTCTGTTGCAGATAACAAAGGAATTCCAGATACAGACGGTGATGGAATTAATGATTACAATGATCATTGTCCAAACCAACCAGAAACCTATAATGGAATTCTTGATAGAGACGGTTGTCCAGACAATTACATTGGAAAGAACGATCGTGATCTAGATGGTATTCCAGACGCAATTGATGCATGTCCAACAGCTAAAGAAACTTATAATAAATTCCAAGATGATGACGGTTGTCCAGACACTGTCTCAAAATCATTTGTAGTTGATACTGATAATGATGGCATAAATGATGTCTATGATGACTGTCCACTAGTAGCTGAAAACTATAATGGATTCCAAGATGAAGATGGATGTCCTGATGTTGATGATACACAACCTGATACTGATGGAGATGGTGTACCTGATGTAATGGATTTGTGTCCAAAACAAAATGAAGTTTGGAACAATTATGTTGATTATGATGGTTGTCCTGACACATTACCAATTGGAAATCTTAGAATAGATACTGATGGTGATGGAATATTTGATGATAATGATATGTGTCCTACTGACAAAGAAACTTGGAACAAGTATCTAGATAGTGACGGTTGCCCAGATATTGCTCCTGAACAATCAAGATTCAAGCATGATTCTGATTTGGATGGTATTCCTAACGACTATGATTTCTGTCCTCTAGAACCTGAAGATTATGATGGAGATACTGATTCTGATGGATGCCCTGACAATTAGGAGTGTCTGAACATGAATAAACAATTTCTTTTAGGATTTTTGATTTTACTTACTTCAACCATTGGTATGTTGCCAAGTAGTATTTCTGCTGCTCCGGGAATTGATACTGATGGAGACGGTGTCCCAAATAATATCGATCAATGCCCTAATCTTAAAGAGGATTATGATCCACAATATGGAAATAACATAGACGGTTGCCCTGCTGACTTTGTTCCATGGTATGATGCTGATTATGATGGTGTAGAAGATCATATCGATGATTGTCCTACAGTTAAAGAAACTTACAATAAAATCTTGGATGAAGATGGTTGCCCTGATTTATCAATTTATGCTTCCCAACAAATAGCTGATACTGATAATGACGGTTATCCTGATTACATGGATTCTTGTCCAAACCAACCTGAAACATTCAATGGAATTGATGATAAAGACGGCTGCCCTGATAATTATAAAACAATAAGGGATACTGATAGAGATGGTATTTCTGATACTTTAGACGAGTGTCCATTAGAACCTGAAACTTATAATAGATACCAAGACTTAGACGGTTGCCCTGATACCACTGATTCTACAATTTTACAATATCAATTCCCAGATACTGACGGTGATGGAATTATTGATAGGTGGGATTCATGTATTGATGAACCCGAAAACTATAATGATTATTTAGATTGGGATGGTTGTCCCGACATCCCTGGTGTCAATTCTTTGGAAGCACCTGACGCTGATTATGATGGTATTCCAGATGATAAAGATGAATGTCCATTAGATCGTGAAAATTACAACAAATTCCAAGATTCAGACGGTTGTCCTGACAGTATTATTTACAAAACAGTTGGTGATGTTGACGGTGACGGGATTTTAGATCAAAATGATTTATGTCCATTTAGTCCTGAAACTTACAATAAATTCCAAGACTCTGATGGCTGTCCTGATTATGTAGCAGACAACAAATTTGCATTTGATACTGACGGTGATGGAATTATTGATAACTTAGATTCTTGTCCAAACCAACCCGAAATTTACAATGGATTCCAAGACAAAGATGGTTGTCCAGACAGTTTTGATTCTAAATTGGATACTGATAGGGATGGAATACTAGATGTAGACGATGATTGTCCATTGCAACCTGAAACCTACAATAGATACCAAGACTTAGACGGCTGCCCAGATATTGCTAATTCAACTACCTTACAATATCAATTCCCAGATACTGACGGTGATGGAATCGAAGACAGATGGGATTCATGTATTGATGAACCAGAAAACTATAATGATTATTTAGATTGGGATGGTTGTCCAGACATTAAAGGAACAACTGCTGGTGATATGCTTGATGCTGACTATGACGGAATAGCAGATCATCTAGATGAATGTCCTACAATTGCTGAGAGATATAATAAATTCCAAGATGAAGACGGCTGCCCAGACAGTGTTGATTTCCAAACAGTAGCTGACGCTGATTTTGATGGGATCTATGATGATTTAGATCAATGTCCATTTGCTAAAGAAACTTACAATAAATTCCAAGACTCTGATGGCTGTCCTGATTATGTAGCAGACAACAAATTTGCATTTGATACTGACGGTGATGGAATTATTGATAACTTAGATTCTTGTCCAAACCAACCCGAAATTTACAATGGATTCCAAGACAAAGATGGTTGTCCAGACAGACTTAACTCTTCATTAGATTCTGATATGGATGGAATTCCAAATATCTTCGATGATTGTCCATTGCAACCTGAAACTTACAACAAATTCCAAGATTGGGACGGTTGTCCAGATACTGCTGATTCAACTACCTTACAATATCAATTCCCAGATACTGACGGTGATGGAATCGAAGACAGATGGGATTCATGTATTGATGAACCAGAAAACTATAATGGTTATTTAGACAAAGACGGCTGCCCAGACATTCTTGGTGCTGAATCAACAACACCAGTATATGCTGATTCAGATCGTGATGGCTACCCTGATGTACTTGATTCTTGTCCAAACAAACCTGAAACATGGAACAAGTATCTAGATTGGGACGGTTGTCCAGATATTGCACCTGAACAACAGAGATTTGTCCATGATGATGATCTTGATGGAATAATTAATGATCTAGATTTGTGTCCTAAAGATCCTGAGGATTATGATGGTGACAGAGATGAAGACGGCTGCCCAGATCCATAGAATCTATTCTTTGATTTTTAATTTCTAAAAAGAATGTATTTAACGCGAGACTTAATAAATACTTGATAATAGCGGAGTCATAGAATGGAAAAACAGTTTATTTTAGGATTTTTACTTTTACTTACTTCTACGATTGGTATGTTACCGGGTAGTGTTTATGGAAATGAACAAATTGATACTGACGGTGATGGGGTTCCAAACTCGATTGATTTTTGTCCTAATCTTAAAGAGGATTATGATCCACAATATGGAAATAACATAGATGGTTGTCCTGCTGACTTTGTTCCATGGTATGACGTTGATTATGATGGAATTCAAGATCATATAGATGGCTGTCCAACTGTCAAAGAAACTTACAATAAATTCCAAGATGAAGACGGCTGCCCAGATTTATCTCCAGATTCTGGAAAAGTAATAGCTGATACTGATAATGACGGTTATCCTGATTACATGGATTCTTGTCCAAACCAACCAGAAACTTTCAATGGCCTTGATGATAAGGACGGCTGTCCTGATGATGCTTCTAGTTTGAGGGATTCTGATAGAGACGGTATTTCTGATTCAATTGATGAATGCCCACTAGAATCTGAAACTTATAATTTTTACTTAGACAAAGACGGCTGTCCTGATACTGTAGATGATGTGTATTCACCATATAATTTTCCAGATACTGACGGTGATGGAATCGATGATAGATGGGATCAATGCTTAAACCAACCTGAAAACTATAATGGTTATTTAGATTGGGACGGCTGTTTTGATGTTCTTGGTGCATCAGCTAATGGATTAATTGATTCTGATTATGATAGCATTCTTGATTCAGTAGATATGTGTCCATTAGATCGTGAAAATTTTAATAACTTCCAAGATGAAGACGGTTGTCCTGATGAAGTTGAATATGCTGTATCTGGTGATACTGACGGTGATGGAATTTTAAATCAGTTTGATGTTTGTCCATACAACAAAGAAACATACAATAAATTCCAAGATGAAGACGGCTGCCCAGATTTTATTGGCGATAATACTCCTACTTATGATTCTGACGGTGATGGAATTGTTGATAATTTAGATCATTGTCCAAACCAACCTGAAACTTACAATGGAGTTTTGGATTCTGATGGATGTCCCGATAACCTAAACTCTACACTTGATTCTGATATGGATGGCATTCCAAATACTTTAGATGCATGTCCGCTAGAACCTGAAACGTATAATTTTTTCAAAGATGGAGATGGATGTCCTGACACAACCACTTCTATTGTTTCATCTTATATTTTCCCAGATACTGATGGTGATGGAATAGATGATCGATGGGATGCATGTATTGATGAACCTGAAAACTATAATGATTATCTAGACAAAGATGGTTGTCCAGATGTTCCTGGAATATCAAAATCAGCATTATCTGATCTTGATTATGATGGAATACCTGACATGTTTGATTTATGTCCAACAATTGGCGAAAGATATAATCAATTCCAAGATGAAGATGGTTGTCCAGATACTTTAGCATATGACTCTTTTGGAGATTCTGACCGAGATGGAATTCCAGATAATATTGATCAGTGTCCTCAATCCAGAGAAACTTACAATCACTTCCAAGATAGTGATGGCTGCCCTGATCTAATTTCAGATAATAAACCAACAGCTGATTCAGATGGTGATGGAATTGTTGACAACATAGATTCTTGTCCAAACCAACCTGAAACTTTCAATGGATTCCAAGACAAAGACGGTTGTCCTGATAATCATCATTCAACTCTTGATTCTGACCGAGATGGAATAATTGATTTATCTGATGCATGTCCGTTAGAGCCTGAAACTTACAACCATTATCAAGATGAGGATGGATGTCCTGATGCTACTGGTTCAAGTGTTTCATCATTTGCTTTCCCAGATACTGACGGTGATGGAATAGATGATAGAAAAGATGCATGTATTGATGAGCAGGAGAACTTTAATGGATATTTGGATTGGGATGGATGTCCTGATGTTTTAGCTGCTCAATCAACAACTCCGACAAAAATAGATTCAGATGGTGATGGATATCATGATGGAATTGATTCTTGCCCTAACCAACCTGAAACATGGAATAAATATCAAGATTGGGACGGTTGCCCAGACATTGCACCTGAGCAACAGAGATTTGTACATGATGATGATCTTGATGGAATAATTAACGATCTAGATCTGTGTCCTCTAGATCCTGAGGATTATGATGGTGACAGAGATGAAGACGGCTGCCCAGATAACTAAAATTAATCAAAATTTCTTAAAATGGTAAATATATTCATCATGTAAAGTAATTTTATGCTCCCAAAATTCTTAGCCAAAGCATTTCTAGCTCCTATGGCAGGAGTAAGTGATCCTGCATTAAGATTACAGTGTAAGCAAATGGGAGCTGGGCTTGTTGTTACTGAATTTACTAACATTCATAGTATAATAGCAAAAGAAAAGCAACTCAAAGAAAATATGCAAACAATTCAAAAATTCATTGAATATTCTGAAGAAGAACGTCCTCTGTCTGTTCAATTATTTGGTTCTGATCTTATGGCATTAGAAAAAGCTGCAAAGATTGTAGAACCCTATTTTGATATAATTGATTACAATATGGGTTGCCCTGCACCTCATATTACTCAACAAATGGCAGGAGGTGCTCTTTTGCAAGAAGTCAACCTAACTCAACAAATTTTCAGTACTCTTGTTAATGCTGTAAAAAAACCTGTAACTCTGAAGATTCGTTCAGGCGTTACTAATGCAAGTCAATTTCTTTTTCGAGATATTGCTGAAATTGCAGAAGATGAAGGGATTCAAATGATTACACTTCATCCAAGAACTGTTAGTCAAGGATATTCTGGAAATGCAGATTGGAAAATGATCAAAGAGCTCAAAGAAATTTCTAGCATTCCAATTGTTGGAAATGGGGATATCACTACTCCTGAAGACGCAAAAGAAATGTTGGATTACACTGGATGTGATTATGTTATGATTGGTCGTGGAGCCATGGGCAATCCATTTTTATTTGAACAAATCAATGACTATCTTACAACAAACTCTTATCATGAATATTCTTTCAATGATAGATTGGATTCTTTTTTTGATTATCTACACCTAACTACAAAATATAAAATCAAATTTGCAAATATTAAGAGTCAGGCAATGAGGTTTACTAAAGGCATGAAAGGGGGTTCAAAACTTCGTTCCAAAATTACAATATCACAAAATATTGCTGAATTAGAAAAAATTATGAATGCTGGATATTCTATATCTTAGAAATTTATAAAATTACTCTATTTTACTTTACATTTGTTTATATTATATCGATAATTAGTATTGAATTTTTAAACAATTTGGATTAATCTTATATATTTCATAATGACATTTTATGTATGAAAATTGGAGTTGAATCATAATTGGCAACAGCTTATGTTCTCATAAACTGTGAGCTTGGTTCTGAAGAAGCAGTAATCTCAGAATTAAAATCCATTGAAGGTGTAGTTGAAGTACATGGTACGTTTGGTGCATATGATATACTTGCCAAAGTTGAATCAGGTCAAGTTGAAGCATTACGTGAAACTATTACTTGGAAAATTAGAAAAATTCCAAAAATCCGTTCTACTCTGACCTTGATGGGTATTGAAGGCCAACAGTAATTCTCAATCTCTTTTGCTTTTATACTTAGATTGTAATACTAAACATCCCTTCAAAAAACATGTCCCCCAAAGGGATAACACACTGAGAGGAGTAGTTAACCTCTCAGTAGCACATTTCAAATAGAATTTTTTAAAAGAAAATAATTAGAGGGCTTCAGAACCGCTCTTTTTAGATGCAATGTTCAAAACACTTTCTACATTTTCTACAACGATAATTCCATCTCCACCTTTTCCTGTAAAAGCTGCATCAGCAATTGCGTTTGAAATTTTTTCTACATCTGAGTCATCAACAATTGTACTAACAGTTGCAACCGAGTTGTAGTCTTTAGTTATTGAACCTGTTCCTCTACCGGATCTGACTTGTTGTCGAATTCCAGATCCTCTGCCTTTTCCTTCCAGAATGGTAAATCCACCAACAAGGTCATTAATTGCCTCAGTGACAGCTCCCATTTTGGTTGCTTGAATAGTTGCCTCAATTCGTTTCATTTTCATTTGTTTTTTTAGTATTGTTTAAAAACGATCATATGTTTTTATTCCTATTTTATGATACATTATGATTCTTGGTTATTCCATTATCCACTGAGCTTTTTAGTATTAGAAAAAAGTAAGAATATGAAAAGTGATGAACGAAGATCTCATAGGCTGAATTATCTTTTAAAATACTATTTGACAAATCCTAAAGAAAATGATCTATATCTTAGAGCAAAACAGATGGGTATTTCTGATTCTACTGCCAAGGATTACATTAGAACAGTAATTATTCAAGCCCAAAAAATCTATTCACGATAAACTCCAAAAATATTTTGAAATTTTAAATTCTCATATCTTCAAGAAGAACTCAATCGAAATCTTAAACAAGGTATTCATAAATAATCAATAGGAGAGAAAAATACATGAATGATTCTTTGCTAGATGATGTCAAAGCACTTTTAGATAAAGACTTTGGGGATGATAGAATTCTAAAACAAATTTGTCGAGCTTGTGAAAATAATGAAGTAATTAGTAATTTTGAAAGAACATATGTTGAAAAACTTGCCCAAAAACATCTGGGAAAAAGACCTGAAATAATTCAAACTCCTTCTATTGAAAAACAACCAGCAATTCCTGATGTTGTATTTCCTGAAACCTTACCTTTTCAAAAAACGCAAACATTTCAATCAACAATACCAAAAATTTCTCATTCCAATTCAAAAAACTCTAAAGCAATTATGGGGATAGCAGGTATTGCCTTGGTAATAATTATTGCAGTTGCTGTAAGTTTTAGTGGAACTTCTGATGTAACTCAAAAAGTAGAAACCCCAAAAACTCTTGTACCAGTTACATTATCAATACAATCTGATTTGACATCATACAACAAAAAAGATTTAATTTCAATTAGTGGAACATCAAATACCTCTGGAACTGTAAACTTGTCAATTGAAAATTCAAAGAACGAACTAGTATGGGCAGAACAAGTATCAATAAAAAATAATGGGAAATATTCTACATTAGCTATTGCTGGTGGTGAAGGATGGGAATATTCTGGAACTTATACAATTAAAGTAGACAATGGAAAAGAAACAAAATCTATTACTTTTTCATTTAAAGGCTAATTTTTTTCAAACTCTTTCCAATGAGAATCAACTAAATCTCTTAGTTTTTCTACACTTACTTCGTGCATATATTCCCGATAAACAATGAATTTATTTTTTTTACTTGATTCTTCACTGTAAATATCACTTGTATTTTTAGGAATTACTCCTGTTTTCCATTGACCCATTTCAAAAATCCATACCGTGGAATCCGGATCTGAAAAATCAATATCATCACATCCTATGACATAAAGATAACATTTTGTAGACTGATTTAATTTCTCATGCAATTTTTCATATGCAATCATTTGACCTTTAGCAATGTTGATTTTATCGTTGTGAAATCCCTTGAATTCCAAGATTACAAAACCCCCTTTGTGCTCAATTAACCAATCAATATCTGTTCCACCTGATGCAATCATGCCATGAACAATAAGATCGCCTAAAACCTCTCTTCCACGAGTAAATTCTGCCTCATCAAAAATCTGATATTTGGCCTTTGGACTTTTACGAATTATTCGTTCTGGAAGATTTTCAGATTGAATTGAATTATTCTTTTCATATAATGTATCAATCAAATCACTGGTCTCATTGGCCATAAATTTGAAAGTTTTAAACTGAATGATAAGAGAGTTTGTAAAAATTAGTACAGTTTATGATTTATCTGCAGAAAAATTCTTCTCCTGTCCCCATATACAAAACAAAATATTCTTCAGGATTCTTTTTATCTATTTTAGCATTTAGAGCGTCTTGATACATATCAAAATGCTCTACTAGATACAGCTGTTCACCCGAATCTGCAAAATAATCAATCCCAACTAAGTTAAACCCAGTTTTAGGAGTTAACTTTATTTTTTCATCTTTAAATTTATCGTCTGTCAATTTTTTATTTTTTTAAAATATACTAATTATAAAATAATCATTGATCATAAATCATTAGATTCTTTTCTTCTAATAGTGCGTGTAAATTATGAACAGAACGATATACATCTGATTCTTTTTTAGCACCAGTACAAACCAATTTTCCAGAAGCAAATAACAAAATTACTGTCTTTGGATCTAACATTCTGTGAATAAGTCCGGGAAATTGTTCTGGCTCATACATGCTTCTTGGTAAAGTCCTTGCAGCTTTTTCTAAGTGAATTTTTCCACCAAGATTAATTGCTGCAACAATATTTTGAACTGTGATAACTGCATCTTTTTTAATCTTAATTTTCCCTTTTCTTAATTTTTGAACAACTGTGTTTACAGCTTTAATTGCCATCTCTTCAGATTTAGCACCAGTACAAACCATTTTTCCTGTTCTAAAAATCAACGTTGCAGTTCTAGGACTTTTTAATCTAAAAACAAGTCCGGGAAATTGCTCTGGATGATATTCTGTATCTGGAAATTTTTCTGTTATGTCATTAAGATCAATTTTTTGGTCTACTGATGCTGAGGCAACTACGTTTTCAACACTAACAATTGGCTTTGTTTGAGGCATAACGAGGGACTTTAAATAGCGCCTTTATATATACTAGTCATATTTTTTTGGATCTTTATGAGTCTTAATGATGTCCTATCCACTGATAGCGATATTCTTCATCAATTATGTCTGAGACAATTTCTGTATTTTTGATTTTCATTTTTGGTAAATTAACCTCAAAAAATCCTAACTGACCTTTCCATGGAATTGGAATTCTCAATGATTTTGCATTTTTTAATTTAAATCCAAAAACTTTGTCATGAAATTTTTTTGATGCTAAATGAAATTTTTGATCTATTTTTACTTCCTTAATTGAATTGTATTTTTTAACATCATAAATCTCAGCTTTTCCAATAATTGCCCCTGTCACAAATTTCATATTCATTTTTAATCTCTTGCAATCATCTGTCCTGATTTTAATTGGTGCATGAATTAAAAAATCTCCACGAAAATTAGTGTTCCATTTTCGTAATTCTATAGTTTTTTTTCCTGAAATTATTAAATTGGCAAATGGTTGTGAAACTGAAAGACATTTCAAATTTTATTCAGTAGCTGCTTTGATGAATTGCCCTGGATTTTTACCTCTTCCTTCAGGCAAATTTGTAATTCCGCCAGTTAAACTTTGAGTGATTATTCCTTTACTAGCCAAAACTTGTGCTGTCATAAGTGACGTATTTCCTGCCATACATACTAACAATGATTTTCCTTTTGTCCCATTTAGTTCATTATTTAGCTCTTCTGGAATTTGCTGTGTGGATAACAAGTCATTAATCGTACTTGCTTTAGGTATGGATATTTTTGCTTTATTAACCCCTAATGACCTTGCAATCATTTCTATACCCTCCTCTTTTGGAGTATACTGAGTGTGAACCCAAATTATTTTATCATAATCATCTGCAATTGATGCTGCATCTTGTAAGGAAATTGTAATTGGAATTTGATTTTTTGATATTTGTTCAAAATTCTTCTTATACTTTCCAATCCCATCAGCTACAATCACTACAAATTTACTGTGATTTCCTGAGCTTGCCATCTGTATTACAGAAAATAATGCTAGGGCTGTACTTTCTCCTATGTCATGACCTTTGTCAACAAAGAACTTTAAAAGAAATTTTGCCTTTTCGTAATCTATTTCGTGTTCTGCAGCAAATGTTTCAGGTTTGTAGAGTGTTAATCCCATAGCCTTGGCTTTAGTTCTAATCCCTGCAACATCTTGGCCTGGACTAGGAAAAACAACATGAACTGATTTTTTATCATATTTTTCAGCAACATATTGACTCAAACCTCCAGAAGTTCCTCCAGTACCAAATGAGCAAACAATCTGATAATCTTCTAACGAGTCTCCACTTTCATGTAATTGCTGGTCAATTTCTACACCTGTTACAGTTCTATGAATTTCTGTATTCAATTCATTATCGTATTGTTTTGGACAGAATAAACCATAAATTTTTGCTAATAATCTTGCTAAATTTATGATATCTTGTTTGGCCAATAATTTTTCAATCTCTTGAATATTTATGTCAAAAATTTCAGGATTAAACCCAAGCTCTGATAACTGTGAACGAATATTCCCTGCAGTTGCTTTTGCAGCTAATTCATCAGCTTTATTTTCCATTCCTGGTGCTGGACAAATATCCATATCCAAATCCATAATTCGAATATTCTCGTCTCTTAATTCTTTAAACACTCCTTCTTGTAATTTTCTAGATACAAGTGCCACAACATTTACTCCAATTTTTGATAATTGTCCAAGTGCAATTCCAAAGTTTCCTGAAGTAGCTTCTATAACAGTTTGATTTTCTTTTAATTTTCCTGAAACAATTGCATTATGAATAATATGAGCAGCAGCTCTAACTTTGATTGAACCGCTAAGTAATGTAGAATCAAATTTTCCATAAATTTTTAAATTTTTATTATCAAGATCTAACTTGTAGACTTTTTTGGCGCATTCCTTCAAATCTGTTGTCAAGTCAACTAATGGTGTTGGGTTTACTACTTTGTTATCTTCTAGATGGGGAATTTTATTCCATATTTGCTCTTCAAATTTTTGCAATAGAGCATTATCCATATCGTTATCTTGATTTTCAGTCATTTCTATCTCTCTAAATTTGCTTCATTTCTAATCTCATATAAAATATCTCATAAGAAAAATAGTATGAAATAAATTTTTGATTTTTATTTACACATCTAAAATACTAATCACCTTACTGGGAATATCTTTTAACCTACTAACGGCCATAGTTTTTTCATAACCTAAATGTTTTAGATTATTTGCAATTGTGGTTGCTCTTACGGTGTTTGGACCGAGGCCTAAAGATACCATATTGATGCCTAATCCTTTGAATGATTTGGTCATTATTCTTACTGCATCAGGATCTGAAGGTTCTCCATCTGTTAATGTCAAAAAAATATCTGGTCTTTTTGATTGTAAAATTGGAAACATCTTATCGTATACCTCTGCCAGTGGTGTAGACCCATTGGCTACAATTTGAGCTAATCTTTTTGCAGTAATGCTATTCCATTTTACATTATCTGGTTTAACTGACCAGCATACAACTGCTCTATTTTCTGTGCTAAATGCGTATACTGCAAATTTTACTTTAAGATAAGACAAAACTTCACATAACGCCAATGTTGCTTTTTTGTATTCTATTGCATCTGATGCAATACTTGAAGAATGATCTAACAATATTACAATTTTAGTTTTAATTGATTTTTTTACATCTGTAAAGAATGGCTCATTTCCTTCAATGTAATTTTCTTCATCAAACTCATCTCCAGTTCTTAGATGTTGTTCTTTCCAACCTGTATTCCATTCTTTAAATTTTATTTTTAATCCATTAATCAAACTCATATCATAAATTGCTGTTTCATCAACATTTTTTGTAGAAGGAATTTGAACTCCAATTGCTTCTGGACTAAATCCCTTGTTTTCTGTTTTTTTATTTTCATCCAGTAATACTTTGTATTCGTCAAAAATATTTTCTCCTCTCATTATAGATGCTGGATCTATTGATCCAAAATCTCCTTCTTTATTCTTTGAAATTACCTTTAGAACTTTTAGTAATTCTTCTTCGGATAATGCCATTCCTGCTTTCATAAAAGGCAAAGATATCGGAATTGTTAGAAGTGAATCAATATCTAGAATTTTAATTATTTGACTCACGTTTTCTTCAAGCCATTCAGTATCATAATTTTCATCAATTGCTTTGTTGACTATTTTATTTGCAAATGCTGATGCTTTTTTTATTTGCTCAAATTGACTAGATTGGATTTCTCCTTTTATTGCTCCAAACATGAAATATTGATAGAATGCTTCCACTATCCTTGCTTTTCCATAAACTGAATGCAGTTGTGGTCGTGCAACAAGCATGTAAGTATAATTAAAGATAATCTCATCATCCATACCTTTCCAAATTTCCCTACCTAGTTTTTCTACTCTTTGTGTTTCCAATGTGTTGAGAATAAACCCAAATGCATGATCATTACTAAGAATTTTTTTGCAGAATTTAACCCTCATTGCTTCATACCATAATGACGTTCTAAATTGACGATATTTTTGAAAATCATTCCCAATTCTTTTTTCTAGAGGAGTTAAGATTACTTTACTTTCATTTAATCTTGTTCTTGTTTCAACTTTATCTGAAATTTCTACAATCATTTTTTCTTTTTCAGCCCATCTTCTTACGAGAAAAGTGGCAATCTCTACAATAGATTCTGTTTGTAGTTGAATTGCTTGCATTTAATTACCAAACATTGATGTAATGATGTCACTTACCTTTTGATACTCTATACTTCCCCATTGTGTGTAAACATTTCCAAAAACAAATTTTGCTGCTTCTTTTGCAGACATGCCTTTATCTAATAATTTTGCAAATGCAATAGTTTCTCGCAAGCTAGGTGAGTAAAATAATTCTTCAACAGCAGCTGCTTGTCTTAATGTATTTGCTAATTTTATCGCTTGAATAATTTCTGATTCATGTTCTCCAGAAATATGTTTTTTTACAATTTCTAATTCAATATCTTCTGGAGGGTATTCTAATCTAATTCGTACTGGGAATCTACTTAGTATTTGAGGTGGTAATTCTTTTGTTCCACTATGAGTTAATGGATTTATTGTTGCAACTACAAACCAATTTTCTTTTGCTTTGATTAATTCTCCTGTAGATTCTTTTAGTACGATTTGGCGTCTATCATCTAATGCTTCATCCAGTCTAAGTAATACATCAGCTTCTGCTGCGTTAATTTCATCCAAGTATAACATGTTTCCTTCTTTCATTGATTTGATCAAAACCCCTTCGTCAAAGGTGACAGTTCCATTAGTAAGAGTTTTTGATCCCACCAGATGACTTTCTCTTGTTCTGAGGCTAAAATTAATTGATTGTAGATTCACATTTTTACTCTTTGCAAAATCTCTGACCAAGGATGTTTTTCCAGTACCTTTTGGTCCAATAATTAGAACAAAAAGACCTGCTTCAAATGCTTTGTTTAGTATCTGAGTGGAATTATTCCAATCAAGATATTGAATTTCTCCCAAAGTATGTTTTCGTTGATTTAAACAATATTTAATATTAGATCTATTTTCCAAATGCTTCTACTTTTGTAAAAGCTTCATCTAGTCTTTGATGCAATGTTTTATTCCATTCATCAAATCCTGATGGATCTTTTGGATAATTATTGTAATGTTCAACTAACCATTGATTTTCTTTAGAAGTATATCTGAGTCCATCTGCAACTGTCTTGTTCATTGCACCTCTAATTATCATTCCAATCTTTCCTAATCCTGAAAAGTCTGGATGTTCACCTTTACTAATTGATTCAGCATCAAGTTTACCCAAAAAATGTTTCATTCCATAACTGATTTGTTCATTAGACATTTGTTGAATTAATCGTCTAAAGAGTTCAAGACCTGCAGTTTTGTATCCATATTCTTTGATATAATCAAGATTGTATTGCCAAAGACTAGCTTCAGAAACATCATTTGCTTCTAATGCTTGAGCTACATTATTTCCTAAAATTGTACCTGCAATTAATGCTGGTCCTATACCTCCTGCATCAATTGGTTTTGGCATCCATGCAGAGTCTCCAACCATCATGTATCCTCCTGAAACCATGCAATCATTTTGTCTTCTAACTGATACTTGGAAAACCCCGGAATTATTGTTCATGTCTTGCGGATCTTCTGATAACTTTGCATTTTTGATAGCTATATTTCTTGCAAGATATTCTTTCATTAATGATTCAACATTATCTTTCTTTCCAAGTCGTTTGTTTCTTTTATCTAACAGAGATTTTTCTACACCTAAACCAATGTTAACTTTAGTATCTCCTTTTGGGAATACCCATCCATATCCACCAGGTGCAATATCTTGATCTAAATGAATAATACAATAATCTGGATCAAATTCAGTAAGATCCTTTTTTCCAGGTTCGAAATACATGATGTATCTTCCGGTTGATTCTAAATCTCGTCTATCTATCCTCTTTTCCACTTTGGTAGAGTTTTGAAGTCCATTTCTAAGCATAGATGTAACTCCTGTTGCATCAATTACAATTTTCGATGTTTTCTTGAATGGTAGTTTTGTTTTGTTATCTACACCTTGAATTCCAACTGCTTGCTGTCCATCATAAATTAGACCTGTTAGATTGATTTCATATTCAAACTCAATACCTATTTTTTTACATCTTTCATTTTGAATTTCCGGTAATTTTTGACGATTCAACATAAATCCATCACCATCAAAAGGAATTGCAGTTTCTCTATCTGGTGATAATGCCATTACTCCTTTAACATCATGTTCGATTTCAGGTCTGGTCCATTCAACTTTGATTCTTTTGGACATAAAATCAACTGCTTCTTTTGAACATGCGTCTCCACATACCCATCCAGCTAATGATTTTCTACCTGGCAAAAATTCTGTATTTCTATCAACAACCAAAATTTTTGCATTTTGGTTGGAATAGTGAGAAATTGCTTGTGCTGTAATTGTACCTGCAAGACCTCCGCCTGCAACTATAACGTCGTAATCTACCACGATAATTCGGTCCGTCTATCCGTATTTAAAATAATACCATGATGATCTGTGTCGATCTTTCATACTTGGTTTATATCGATTAAAATGGGGTCGGTTCGTCGCGGCCTCTTCATAGCTTTAACTCAGACTGGAGCGGCTGTTATTTCCTCATTCCCAAGCTGAATTGCTTAGTTATTCCTATTTAATCTAGTTGTCAATCTGAAAAATTTCTGCAAATGTTTTGATTGTATCTTTTTTGTTGTAAATTGGTGTATGAATTTTTATTTTTATTGTATCTTTTTCGCTAACTATGACATTCCCATTGATTAATTCTTGTTTATCTAATCTCATATGGAACCTAGAGTCAACTGTTCTTTCTTCAACCTGCTCAATTAACTCTGTGATTTGTTGTTCTGAGAGTAATTCTAAAAGTTTCTTGATGAACTTTTGAGCCTGTTTTTTTACAATTTTTGTATTTAACATAATTATTGGATTTTCAAAATATCCAGTAGTCTCATGAACTGTAAATTCTTCTTTTTCTATTTCGAGTAAATCCCCAAATGATTGAAATATTTTTGAGATATCTTCTGTTGCATGAACAATAACATCAATTGTTACTTCAATCTTACCAATCATTATTGTAAAAGAATAACTTTGGTTACTTATGCTTCAAGTAACACTGTTTCTTTATCTGCTGTTCTGATGAGTTTTACTTTCTCAAGACCAACATGTCTAACTCTAATAACTTTCTTAAACGCTGCCATAACATCTGAATTAATTTTACTATAACATGTTGCTTGAACAAATTGATCTATTGTCATTTCTGGAATTGTTTTTCTGATTATATCTTGAGCAATTAATCTAAGAGCATGCTGTCTAGATGTGTTAAGTTGTCTATGTGTTAGAGCAAGTAATTTGATTCTAAAGATGTAGCCATCTTTAGTTTTGATATCTATGCTAAAGTTAATTTTTGATGAACCACGTCTAACTAAACTACGTAAAAATTCTTTTGAATATTCATATCTCTTAAAAATTGTTGTTGCCTTGTCGCCATCTACTTTGTTAATTTGGAAATATATTTTGTATTGATGCTGTGAAGGATCTCCTTTTAGAATGTCATATAATGTAACTTCTAAAACTCTACCTATTGCGTTCTCATCATCAGTAATTGGAACATAAGCTATTGGTACGTTGTTAAATGAATCTGGTGCATATACTGTAACCCAGCGTTTTTCTCTCCACTTGTCCTTTACTCGACCTTTTCTACGTGCCAATTATTATCGACCTTTGAACCCAAAATATAAGGGTATGTCACTAGATCTCTTTCTGATTTCCCATGTAACTCTGTAAAACATGAGGGATTTTGATATGCCCATCTTTTGTTTGACCATTCTCCATTAATGCCACCATAATTCTTGTTGTAGCAATTAGTGTACTGTTGAGAGTGTGTAGGTATTGTGTATCTTCATTTGTTTTATCTCTAAATCTTATCTTCAATCTTCTTGCTTGGTAATCCAAACAATTTGAGCACGATACTATCTCTCTGTAGGCCTTTTGTCCTGACATCCATGCTTCGATATCATATGTTTTAGCTGAAACTTTTCCCATGTCTCCAGTTGAGAGTAGCATTACTCTGTATGGAATTTCTAAACTTTGGTAAAATTCTTCAGCAACTGAAATCATTTTTTCATGCTCTTTCCAGGAATCTTCTGGTCTTGAAAAAACAAATTGTTCAATTTTATCAAATTGATGTACCCTGAAAATCCCTTTCTGATCTCTTCCATGTGCACCTGCTTCCTTTCTAAAACATGGACTAACCCCTGCATATCTCAAGGGCAAATCTTTTCCCTCAATGATTTCTTTAGAATGCATTGCAGCCATAGCATGCTCAGATGTACCAATCATGTAGAGATCCTCTTCTTCAACTTTGTAAATTACTTCTTCAAAATCATCTGCTATTACTGCCCCCTCCATTGATTCTCGATTAATCATGTAGGGTGGTTGAATTAGTGAATATTCTTTTTTTGCCAGAAAATCTAATCCGTAATGGATTAATGATTGATTGAGTCTTACAAGATCATTTTTTAGATAATAAAATCTTGCACCTGCTACTTTGGCAGCTCTTTCTAAATCCACCAAGTCTAAATTTTCTGAAATATCGATATGATCATTTATCTTAAAATCAAATTCTGGAATTTTACCCCATGTTCTGATTTCTTTATTTGCATTTTCATCTGCCCCAACTGGAACTGATTTATCAACAAGATTTGGAATTGTTAGAGCTAGTTTTGAATATAATTTTTCAATGTTTTCTTGTTCTAATTCTAATTCTGAAAGTTTTCCTGAAACATCCCGCATCTCTTCTAAAATCGACGATGCGTCTTCTCCTTTCTTTTTTTTCTGTGAAATTTCTAATGCTACTTGATTTTTCTTCTTTCTCAATTCATCTGTTTTGATGATAAATTCACGTCTTTTTTGATCATACTCTATTAATCCATCCAAATCAAATTTTACTGCCCTTGCTTTTAGCATATCTTGAATAACCTGAGGATTCTCTTTGATTAATTTTGGATCTAGCATTACTCTATCACCTTTAATGCCACTTGGATATGTTCCAATACTTCATCAATTGTTCCAATAAGATGCTTCATGTTCTTCTTACTCTCAAAATTAAAAACTAGTTTGTTATCAATATTTTCAACATAAAGACTCAATCCTTCTGGAAAATTTACATTGTCAGGTTCTAGTGCTTTTTTGACAGTTTTGGCTTTTTCTTGTGATATGTTATTGAGAACTACTTTGACTTGACACGTTAACGACATTTACTTCCAAATAATTGAGAAATTCGTCCAATTTGTCTTTAGTTATTTTTGCCCCAGCTGCTGCGTTATGTCCACCACCAATTCCATCAAATTTTTCAGCACCGGTCCTCATAATTTCACTGAGATTGATATCTGAATTACAACCAAAAGATTTTCTTGATGAGAATTTTATTGTATTTTCTTCCCCCTTTGTTCTCAAAATAACAATTTTTCCTGAATTTTTCGGAGAACCTGCAATTAATGATGATATAGTTCCAGTCATTGTTTCTGGTACTATGTCTTCACCATTTACCATAATGCATGTTTCACTTTCTGAAATTCGCCATTTCTCATTTGATAGAATATTCATGTATTCTCTTATCATTTTTCTATAATCTGTTAGTATTGATTCTCCTTCTCTGAGTATCTTGTTTCTGTCTCCCATGCATATTGCCATTCCAACACCTGAGCGATTAATCCTTCCACAGGAATTTAACATGGTTGAAAACTCTCTCCCGTCTCGGAGGAAACCCCTGTTATCCTCTCTTGGAAATGTATAGGTATATCCAATAAGTTCAGACATTATCTCTGTAGCATTTTTGCCTGCTGTAAATTTTGAAATTGATTCAATTACTTGTCTTTTTTCTTCTTCGGTTAATTCTGCTGGAACCCTCCACCTTCCTCCATCCTTTAGCTTAATTCCTGATGAATTTAGAAGAGAAAGACATGCATCTCTATTCCAGGTAAGGCCTTCAATAAATGGCTGTGATGTAAATGCAAGTGCATCTGGAAGAGGTCTAGTTTCTCTGCCTACGAGTAATAAATCTAAATCAATATCTACCAAACCTTGTTCTTTTGCAGTATTTGCAATCTCAAAATTTTTACCCGTAAATGATTTTCTTTCCCCCTGATCTTGTCTGTCTCCTAATGCTGAAACTATTGCAATGGCAGACAAATCTGAATTTTTTTCATCAAGTGACATGGATGCAAGATATGCCATGCCTCCTGCACAGATCTCAACTCCTCCATCAATTCCATATTTCCATGCGTTAATCACATTTTGATTGTCTATTTCTTTATCTGGAATTTGATGATGATCCAATACAATCCAATTGTCCCCAAGAGTTGAATCAAGTTCACTTGCAAAACCTCCTCCTAAATCTGTAACAATATGAAAATCCCTAGAATCTGTTTTGAAGGACTCTACTACATTTTTACTAAATTCTTTTGATGTTCTAACTGTGCAATTTGCACCTGCTCTGATTAGGGCTTTTGTAATAATACTACCAGATGTAAGTCCATCACAATCAATGTGGGTTGTAACTGAAATTGATTTTTTTGATTTAATGCAATCTGAAATTTTATCTTTGAAATATGATAGTGACTCATCAAGTGATTTTGTCATTACTCTAATTGAGCAACCACGGATTTATATTTCCAGGTTTTAGGAATTCTTTCAATTCTTTTATAGTATACAGATAATCTGTGAACTTTGGCTTCTATTAATTCCAAAGATCTAACATTTCTGTTGTCTCCTTTGTTTTCCTTTAGGTGTTTTTGAAGACCAACTGCCTTGTTTACCATATTTTCCAAGTCTTCTGGCATATCTGGTTTCAAATCATTTTCTTCAAGAATTTCACCCATACTTTTTTTAGTAATTGGTTTGATTAGTGGAATAGAATGCTGATCTCTCAATTTAATTCCAATCTGACTTGGGGTTAAACCATCCTTTGAGTATTTTACAACTAATTCTTCAATTTCTTTAGGACTTTGAGTTATCCATGAAGGTGCACGTAATGTAGCTGGTCTAATAGAATGTGACTTTCCATGTCTATGTGTGTGCATTCGTCCCATGATTTGGCTCAATAAAATACAGAATTAAACGTTACTTATACTGATCTCGTACATTATATCAAAAATTGGGGTTTAGAAGAAAAGTTAAATAACTCACCAGGTTCAAAACGAGCAGGTAAACGGTATGAATACAAAAATACTATTAGCAGCATCCTTAGTTGCTGTCTTCACTATGGGATTCTATGCAGAAGATGCAATAGCATTTGCACAATACATGGGAAACGTTGGTAGTGAAGGTGAAACCGGATCATACACATTAGAAGAAGCACTTGAAATTCAAAGAAGAAGAATTGAATCTGCTGAAGCAAATCCAGCCTCTGGTTCAGGAACTCCATATCTTGATGCAAGTGGTGTAGTTGGTGCCTCAGTAATTGCAGGTGCAGTGTTCGGTGGTATTGCAGGAGCATTCTTCATTAGAGGAAGATCTGGCAAATACGCAGCAATGGGCAGAGGATAATCAAACCTCACTTTTCTCTTATTTTATTATCTGTATCCTAGTGAATACTGATCTCGTACTTTCTGATAATAAAAGAAATGTATATATCGCACAAATTGAGCCAAATTATCATGACTCCTATCGTAGGAACTTTCCTAAGCATCCTGTCTTCACTTACAGGACAACTGGGACCAAACTATGATCCATTATTCTATGATGTAATGATTTACATCTTCGGAACCATGATGTTCACAGTATTCCTTCTTGGAATTATTTCATTCTGGTTACGTGTACACGGATGGGCTTACAAAGACAACCGTGAGAGATGGGTCGATGAGTTGGACAGACACTTTGAAAGAGAAGGCATTGGTCTGATTCCAGACAACGGTAAATACTGGTAAAATTACTTCCTTTCTTCTTTTCATTATTTTTAATATCTTGTAGTGAAAACTATCTTGTTTTCTAATTCTGTTAAAGTCAGAAACCTATTTTTCTAATTCTGGTAAGAAGTCTTTGTCTTTAGATGAATCATAATCCTTTGAAGTAAATACTGCTTTGTAGTGATACTTGTCCTGTAATGGTGTTTTTAGACCATTATCTGATAATCTATCATTTACATAAATTTCTGTTTTTGATTCTTCCATATCTCTAATTTTGAACTTAGAAATGTATAAGAAATGCCCGATTTCAAAATTGGGGTCTTCTGTCCATTCCGCATATACTGTACCGTCATTAGAAAGTGTGTAAATTGCTCTTTGACAGTCTTCTGTTATTCCAATATTTGGCTGAACTTCTGCTTTTTGACCATCCATAATCATTTCAAATGTAAATGAAATTTTCCAATCAGTATCCAAATCGTCAATACAAGCATTATGCGCTTGCTCACCTATCAAGGGGTTTACTACTAAACTAGTAAGTAAAACTGCAATAGCACCTATGATGCCACTTATCACAAGAAATTTTATTGTCTTGTTTCTTTTGTAAGGATCCCCCATTCCAGGATATTTCATCGTGATGACTTTGAGCAGATTCCTTAAAGTCCTTTCTCTTATTCTAGCATTATCTCAATTGTATCAAATTTGTCTTGGTGATCTGCCAAAGAATATGTTATTTCGTCAGAGTCAATTTCTAACCATTCTGATTCTCCCTGATAAGGAAGATAATCTTCTACAAACAAATCATTAGGTCCTGTCATTCTGACAATTACTTTCTCACTTTTTGACTTTATCTCAAACGGTAATTTTAGAACTTTGCCTCTTCTCTGATTTTGTATGTTGACTTTGAATTTGTCCGAACGAAATTCTACTTCTCCAAAAAAATAACTTTGAAAAATATCTAATTTGATTATTTTAAAACTTAACATATTTTCAATACAATTTTCTAGAAGATAAAACTTGGTTTAAAATCAATACGTCATCCGTATGATTGATTAGAAAATGAAAAGGAAAGGTTGGGTTGTTTAGATTACTTGCCAGGGTCTTGTTGCAAACGTAATGACATATCCAACACCTATGATAATTGATTGATATGCGATGTTGGTATATGGGATTGGTTTGATAATTGGTTCCCCTTCAACGACAACTGTTTGACCTGGACCCAGTCCTGGACCAACTTTGGCTACATTGAGTTGGGTGTGTACGTGGTATACACCTGCTTCAAGTGCTTTTGCAGATAGTGAATAATCAACAATAGCATTACCTGGAATGTCAAAGACGTTTCCTGGTGGATCTCTTGCTAACATCTCCCATCTGTTACCTGCGTTGGTTGACTCTGTGAATATTGAGAGCCATCCTCTTAGGTCTCTTTCTACAAGGCTGACTAGTGTTCCTTGAACTGTCAAGGTTTCGCCAGTTTGTAGGGATTGTCTGTTAAAGGTTTCATCTTCAATTCTGATGAAACGACTCTGGAGTTGTGCTTGGACACCGTGTGCATCTGCAGTTGGAAGAATGGATTCAACCCAGTTGAAACCTAATGTTCCTAGTGCAAGTACTACAGCTAGTCCAAATACGAAAATTCTTTTTTCGACCATAGTTATCCCTAATATTGAGGAAATAAAGGACATCGTTATATGTTTTACCTTAATCACGAGGATCGATCCTTTCTTCAATGTCAATCATCAATGTTATACAATGAAAATGATAAAAAAATCATATGATTATTATATTTTAATTTATAATAAAGAATAATTTTCATTATAATTTTCATTTTTTATATAAAAAATTGGATAAAATCTCTTTATCTTCAAACTCTTACTTTATATTCCGAATTCACACCTATGTTGTCATGGCACAGATGCCCGCATTAATCCCAAAAGAAGTTGAGATTCAGAGACTTAAAAAAATCTGGCTCATCGTTATTGCTATGGGATCCACTGCAGCATCAGTCGAAGTAGATAACTTCGTCGATGGTTCTCTACATCAGACTTCTATCAGAGATAGTGCATTCACACCAGCACACTGGTGGTTGTATTCCCACTTCATCACATTACCACTTGGATGGGGAGCAGCAGCAATCTATGATAGAAAAGTACCAGTTCTTAGAGGTCCTAATAATTCAATGAACACTGGTTTAAAGATGACCATTCTTGGTTACCTTGCAACTATGTTTACAATTGGGGTCAATGAGATGTGGCACTTCTGGTTTGTAGAAGAAATATTTGCGGTTCCAAACCACTGGATGTTTAACATGGGTGTAGTAGTTGCATTCATGGGTGCACTAGCATACGTAGTTAGAGTATATGCTCGACTCGTAGAACTAGGTGCAGAAACTCCTGGTGAGAACCCATATGTTGCAGAGATGTACAAGATGGCTTTAGAAGGCAAATTGTACAGCAGATCAATTCCATAGACAAATTGTGCAAAAGCACACTTTTTTCTCTTTTATTATTTTAAAGACGTAGATCGTACAATCCACATCTGTTTAAGAAAGATTTAAAAGGATTCTACTTTAGAATAATTCCAGAATGACTCTTCCTAAAGGATTTGGTTCTGGCGGCACTGGTGGATCATCAAGTGCTGATATAGAACGAATGATTGGACGACGCGTTGAAAATATGACTGGTATGATTACAATCTCATATTGGGCAGCATTGTTAGCAACTTTTGGTGGTACTGCAGCAGGATACTTCTATTATCCATGGGCATATCCAACAGCAAGTGGTCACTTTGCATTCATCGTACTTGCAATCATTGAGGCAATAGGTTACATCTTCTGTGTTAAAGTCATGGAAGAAGGTTCCAACAAAAATAGTAATGGCATAGTTGGTGGCAGTATTGCTGCTTCTGTAGCTTTCGTACTATTCGTATCACTATACGTTGGTTGGTAATCCGAAGGAAACCCCTTCAGACATTTCTTTTTCATTTTCATTAAATTAAGAGACGACTTTGTCGTCTTTTCATATTTTATTAAAGTCAAAAATGACGATCTTCTGCATACTCTAAAATTTTATATACTGACCGTTTCTTTGACTTCATATGGTCTGGTTAAGACGATGTACACACTACTTATTCATAGTAGTAGTTGCAGTTAACTCAACACTGTTAACAATTAATGCAGGAGACTACATCTTCTACACTGACTGGGCTTGGACATCGTATACGGTATTCTCAATATCGCAAACGTTGATGCTTCTTGTAGGTGCATGTTATTATCTAACATTTACAGGCGTTCCAGGCACAGCAACGTACTACGCTCTAATTATGACAGTATACACATGGATAGCAAAAGCCGCATGGTTTTCACTTGGCTACCCATATGACTTCATTGTAGTTCCAGTTTGGTTACCATCAGCGATGCTGTTGGACTTAGTATACTGGGCAACAAAGAAGAACAAGCACTCCTTGATACTGTTTGGCGGCGTACTGGTAGGAATGTCATTACCATTATTCAATATGGTAAACCTGATAACAGTAGCAGACCCACTAGAAACGGCATTCAAATATCCAAGACCAACATTGCCACCATATATGACACCAATCGAACCGCAAGTAGGTAAATTCTATAACAGCCCAGTTGCTCTCGGTGCAGGTGCAGGTGCAGTATTGGGATGTACAATGGCAGCATTAGGTGTCAAACTAAACACTTGGACATACAGATGGATGGCCGCTTGGTCAAAGTGGGACTAAAAACTCCAACCTTTTCCTTTTCATTTTATTATTTTCTCTTAGAGGTTTCTCTAGACTAAATTCTAAAAAGATAAAATATTACAAATTTGTTTAATAATTTTTAATCAATAATTCAAAGTGTCCAGTTCGTTTTTTAGAATTTGAATTAATGGAACGGTTTGCATGGATTTTTTTAATTTTCCAAGATTTGCTTGAGAACAATTCTGCTACCTCTTTAGAATCTGAATTTGATAATAAAACATTACATCCTTTAGAATCTAATTCTAAACAAATCTCTGCAAGTCTGTTGAGATCCTCATGTGTGAAACTCTTGTTAGTGTAACTTGTAAAGTTGGCAGTGTCACTAACTGGTTGATATGGTGGGTCAAAGTATACAAAATCACCTTTTTTTGCATCTCGAAGAACAGATTCAAAATCTCTACATTTTATTGCAACTCTACTTGATTGTAAAATAGAACATACTGCACGTAAATTTTCTTCATTTACTATGTTTGGATTTGTGTATTTTCCTAGTGGTACATTGAATTTTCCTTTGCTATTTACACGATACAATCCATTAAAACACGTTCTATTCATAAACAGTAATCTTGATGTTTTTTCAATTTCGCTTCTAGGATTGGATTCTCTAACTGAATAATAATATGATTTAGAATCTTTATGATAATTTCTTTCGTGGTTTTTTAGCGATGAAATTAATTCATCAATTCTATCTCGAATTGTAGTATATGTCAAAACTAGATCAGAATTCAAATCCGAAATACTGCATTTTTGACCCTTTCTTTCAGTAAGGATATGGAAGAGTAATGCACCACCACCCAAAAATGGCTCAAAATATGTTCCAAAGGTTTTAGGGAGATTTTCATTTAAAATTGGAATTAGTTGACGTTTTCCACCTGCCCATTTAACGAAAGGCTTTGGAGTTACAGATGAAATCTGCCTGTATACTTGTTTCAATGATTATGATTGCAAAAATCATTAACTGTGCTTTAGATAAAATAATTTGATCTTGAACTAACTTTTTCCTAGTCTCACAATAGCTTAAATACAAATTTCGTAAATTGGTTAAATTTTGAATAATATCGTAATTGAAGGATTACATTAGAATTTTGTAGAAAATAATAAGCTTCGAACGGGATCTGAACCCGCGACCTTTACATTACCAATGTAACGCTCTACCAGGCTGAGCTATCGAAGCACGAAAATTCTCAGTAGAAAATCCTTATAATTCTTCATTCTGAGCGATATTCTTCTAAACTGTTAAATTTCACACAGATTTCTAGATTTTTGGAGGAGTAATCAAGCCTGGCCAAAGTAAGCACAATGTGCTTTTGGACATGCAGGACTTAAGATCAAATAATGGGTGATCCTGTCTCTCAGGAGTTCGTGGGTTCAAATCCCACCTCCTCCATTACTCTATTTTGGATGCTTTATTCCTCTAGAGTTTAAGACTTCATAGACATCTGGTAATGAGAAAACAAAACCAACATGTACACAATCTTTTTCGTCACATAGCTGACAGAACAATTCTCCTTTTTGAACTGCAACTTCTGCGATTCTATTTTTGATATTATCTTTTAGAATAACACGATCATCATCGACAGAAATTTTTTCAATCTTGGGGGCATATCTTGCAAAAGTTTTGTCCTTTTGCATCATCTCCTCTAACATGTAAGTTACATAACCTGAAAAACTATTGACGCCTTTCATTGTAAGGTCGTCTTTACTGTTTTGATAAACCTGATGGAATTTATCATAAACTGTTTCTGAAACTGTGATTGATTTAAATCCGGCTTTTGGCAATTTACTTTTCCTTACCGTACAATAAAGTACTCAAGTATTTAATGTTTTATTTTCAAGGTGCTGTCATCTTGTCAGTTGATTTTTCTATGTTACCTTTAACCTTAAATTAAAAAATTAATTTTGAATAAGTAAATTCACTTTTTTCAAAAACAACTCGATTTTGATAGGTTTTTGTTCAACATCAATATTCTTTTGATCAAGACTGAATTTATTCAAAACTGCATCCTTGTCAGCAGTAACAAAAAATATTTTCTGATTGGGCATCATTTCTAGTATTTTTCTACCTGCTTCAATTCCATTTAATATAGGCATAGAATTATCACTTACAATTAGATCAAAAGGAGGCTTTCCAGATTTATTTAATTCAATTTCCTTCTCATAAAGTTCAATCTCTTCTTTCCCATCAATGACAATATTGACTTTATACCCTTCAGATTCTAAAACATCTTTATAAAATTCTGCTATTGCCTCAGAATCTTCAACTACAAGAATTCTTGAACCGTAATGCATAATTTCATAAATCCATGAAATAATACATAGATCTGTATGTTGTTCTTGATCGGACAATAGGATTGAGTATTGCTTTATGAACTATGAACATAGCTAATTTTCTGTCTATGATTTTACTCCTACAGGCTTGAGTGAACCATTTTAAAAATAGCCTCCCAGAATATTGAAAATTAGTGTTTATACAATACCATCATCCAAAAATATCATGGGCAGGGGATATTCAACAGAATCAATTAGAGAAAAACTGATTTTATCTTTAGAAAATTCTGATTCTGGAATGTCAGGAGTTGAAATTTCTAAAAAAATTGGAATTAATAGAATTACAATGTCAAAATACCTCAAAGTTTTTGCAGCTGAAGGATTGCTTCGACAAAAAAATATTGGAAATATAACTTTGTGGTTTTTAGAACCAGGTCAAGAATCTTTCAATTTTCCTGATGATTATTTCAAAGTGGGATCTACCTACCTTGAATATCTGGTTAAAGGTACTGATGAGCAAACTCAATCTTTAATTCGAAATTGTTTGCATTCTGGAGCAAATGCTAATCGTTTAATTCTTGAGGTAATTTTTCCTGCAGTTGATCATGTGCAAACTCTATTTGAAGCAGGAAAAATTGGAACGGCAGAGCTCAATCTCTTAAAAACTACCATTTCAAAATCATTTCAAATATTCAATCAAATTCAGATGGTGACTGATCTAAAAAAGAATGTAGTTGTCATTGCAGCTGATTCACAAAGTATCTTGATTTCAGAAGCTGCTTCTGCAGCGTATCATTCAGATGGATGGAAGGTTTCTCATTTAGGTGATATGACATCTGCAATTGATGTCTTGTTTGATCTAGATTTTCAAAAATTAGTGGGAAAAATCTGGAAGCAAAAACCTGGAATTTTACTAGTGATAATTTTCTCTCATTCTAATGAAGGATTGAATTTTTTTGCCAATTCTATAAATCCGATTAAGGAAAAATCTGGGAAAAAAATGAAATTAGTACTATGTGGTAAAACATCTAAAAAATCTAAAATTCATTCTGATTTACTCTCTGATCAACTTGAGGATATTTTACAATGGTCTAAAACAACTGCTGAAAATCTAAAATGATGAAAAATGGGCCCGATGTGATTCGAACACATGACCTTTCGATTATCAGTCGAACGCTCCAGCCAAGCTGAGCTACGAGCCCACGAACAAATCTCTAGGCAGGACTCATTTAAGTTTAATTTTCCTTCCATTTGATTGAGCAACCAATTGATGGATCAAAATCGTTTTCAATTTTTTCACCAGACAATAATTTTTGCATATTATTGATCATTGTCTTTTCAGTTGGGGAATCATCTGGTTTCATAGCATTATCTATTCTTCCATGAAAAACCAATTGCTTTTGGCTATTGAATAGGAATGGATCAGGTGTACACATTGCTCCATATTTCTTTGCAATTTCTTGTGTTTCATCTACTAGATAATCAAATTTGAATCCTTTTTCTTTTGCAGTCTCTTTCATAGCTTCAAAACTATCTTCAGGATAATCCGTAGAGTCATTACTGTTAATTCCTATAATTGCAATTTCCTTTCCAAATTTTTCATATAACTCATTTAATGCGTCTACTTTAGCTTTAACATATGGACAATGATTGCACATGAAAATTACCAAAATCCCTTTGGAGTTACTGTAATCATTTAAGGAATGTTTTTTATCGTCAATTCCCAATAATTCAAAATCTGGTGCAATACTTCCAGTTTTTAGTTTGACTTGAGACTCTAATAATACCATGAAGAAACCATCTTGTTTTCAAATAAAATTCTTGCCAAGAAGCAACAATTAAAATCCACAGATAATCCAAACTTCATGTGGGCCGGTAGTATAGCCTGGTAGTATACCCGCCTTGCACGCGGGGGGTCACGGATTCAAATTCCGTCCGGTCCACTTTTTTCATTAAACCGATCTGTGCTGAATTTCAGATTACTGGATGGATTTAAATAGGATAAGTTTGAGTTTTTTTTCATGACAAGCGCAGCAGACGGATGGCCTGTATTCATACCACTCATTGTAGGTTTAGCCCCCGGTTTGATTTACTGGTTAGCAATTACCGCAAAGAGAAAATAAGAATACATTATTTTTTAATCTCTTTTTATTATTCTAATCTTAGTGGTAACTAGGTGAATTCATGTTACCTTTCTTGTTGACTATATGTTATACTCAATGAAATTAATCTCATTTAGTAACTTCATTTGATGCAGAAATTTGTTTTAGGAGTATTTTTGGTTTTACTTTTCATTCCTTTTTCACAATCTTATTCTCAAGAAAAAACTGATACGCTTTCAACTCTTTCAGTCTCTCTTACTAGTGAAACTCCTTTTGTTTATCAGGATTCAGAAGGCTATACTGTTGTTGTCGGAGTAGTTGAAAATACTGATTCGTTATCTTCTGTATCAAATGTAGTGATTCAAGTGAAATTTTATGATGATTTGGATCCAAATCCTTTGGAAATCAATCAAGGTATCACAACTCTTGAAGTAATTCCTCCAAATGGTAAATCCCCATATGCCATTCGTTCTCAATCTCCTAATCCAAATATCACTCAGGCATCTGTTTTTCTTTTGGGATTTGATCCTTCAGTATCTAAACAAAAAGGATTGTCTGTTTATTCCACTGATGTATTTTATGATACGTCCTTAAGAGTTTCAGGAGTTTTGCAAAATGGGGGAGCACCTAATACTGACACTAATGTTTACCTTGCATTTTATGATGGTTTTGAACCATCACGAATTCTTGGGATTTCTACAATAGAACTTGGAAATGTAGAGTCAAACGCTGAAGTATCTTTTGAAATAAATGAAGACATTGATCCTCGAGCTGTAGGGTTTTTGTTATTTGCAGAGTCTAATATTTTTAATTCTGATTTTGTTGATGTAAAAATCCCACCTCCTCAATCGATGTCAAAATTAGTTTCAATTTCTAATGTTGCTGTAGAGGATACAAATGGAAACAATCTCTCTGAAATTAAGGTCGGTTCAACTGTAAACATAGTAAGTGAATCATTAGTTGAGTTTTCTAGCAAACAAATCCCTGCTGAAACTCCATACACATACTATGTACAAATCAAAGAATCAGGGGAATCTCCATATGTTGAGTTTATTGGAAAATTTGATGGGAGATTTATTGGGAATGAAGCTCAGTCACAATCCGTAGATTGGATTCCAGAAAAAAATGGATTATTTTTCATTGAAACATTTGTTTGGGATAGAAATAATATTCCTATATCTGAGCAGGGTCCATTTGTCCTAATTCTGGTAAATTAGATTAATCACTACAAAGGAATTCTACCGTTTAAATGCAACAAGATTGGTTGTAATGTACTTATGAAATTTAATCTCTTTTTAATTATTACAATGTCTTTACTTGTAGTATCTTTTTCAGGACAAAATGCTTTAGGATATGGTGGTCCACCTGAACAAAGCAGCGCAAATAACTACACTGTAGATGTCAATACTGACAAGGAATCATATGATCTTGGAGAATCTATAATCTTTTCTGGAACTGTAAATAAATTTGATGAAGATAGAAATTTACGTATTTCTATTTTTGATTCTAGTAACAATTTAGTCTCTACTCAAAAAACATCTGTAAATTCTGATAGGGCTTTTTCATATACTATTATTTTAAGTGATAAATTTCTTGAAGGAAAATATATTGTAAAAGCTCAATATGGAAATTCAAAGGCTACTGTAGAAAGTATATCATTTATGATAAATTCTGATGTGGATACATCTTCATCTATCAATACAAAAATCCCTGATTGGATTAAAAGTAATGCTGGTTGGTGGGCTGATGGTCAAATTGATGACAGCTCATTTGTTGAGGGCATTCAATTCTTGATTAAAGAAGGATTGATGAAAATCCCTGTAACTGAACAGGGTTCAGCAAATACTGATAATAAAATCCCTGATTGGATTAAAAGTAATGCTGGTTGGTGGGCTGATGGTCAAATTGATGACAGCTCATTTGTTGAGGGCATTCAATTCTTGATTAAAGAAGGATTGATGAAGTTATCTACTTAAAATAAAAATTCGATTTAATTTACATTTTCAGAATTAGAAAAGTAGATTTATTTTCAAAGAATTTTACACATATGCATGTCTAAATTTTCCCTTGTTGCTATGGGTGGGACATTTGATATAATCCATAAAGGACATTTGACATTACTTTCAAATGCATTTAATATTTCAGATAAAGTCATAATTGGATTAACTAGTGATGAACTAGCTGAAAAGAAGGGAAAAATCCCAATTCACAAATATGAAAAACGACTTAAAAATTTGACAGTAGAACTTTTAAAAAAATACCCTGATACTTCTTTTCAAATTAGTAAACTGAATAATGATTTTGGACCTGCTGTTTTAGAAAAAGGGATTCAAGCACTTGTAGTAAGCGATGAAACTAGCAATCAGGGAAATATCTTAAATAAATTACGTGCTGAAAAGAAACTTCCCCCTGTTGAAATTATTTCTGTTCCAATGTTTTTGGCAAAAGATGGAAAAAGAATTTCTACTACTCGAATTAAAAATTCTGAAATTGACATTGAGGGAAACTCGCTTTCAATTGACAAGTAGCTTGTCTAACTTTGAGTAATCGTAATAAAACAAAATTATTTGATTGAGCCTCATGGCCATCATTAATCACATGATGAAAAAAATTGATACCGACGTATCAAATCTTAAACAGGGACTACACCCTGAGAATCTCTCATATTGGTATGATAAAATCATCAAAGAAACAATTGAGATGGCTCCCCCTTGGCTTCAGGATAAAATCAAAGTCCATCAAGATCCTATACTTTCAATGAAATTTAATTTAGATATTTCAAAACGTGCAGTTAGATATTTCATGATAGCAGTAGACAATAATTTAGATGAAATGCCATATTCTACAAAACTATATTTTCTTAAAGTCCAAGAAATAATGTCTACTGAAATGGATAAATCATTAGTATAATATCCGATTTTTTTCACTTTAGGCACAAATTTAATCTGTAAGTATCTATAATCAAATATCTTAACTCCAAATACAATGGAACTCTACAAATCAAAGTATTCTGACAAAAAAAATTCGCAAAGAACTTCCAATAGAGATAATGGTCCTTCCCGTTCTTTTAGAAATTCTAGTCGAGATAGATATTCACGAGATGATAGAGGTTCACGAAATGACAGTAGAGATGAATCTACAACTGTAACTTGTTCTGATTGCGGCACTGAATGTACAGTTCCATTTGTTCCCAGAACTAACAAACCTGTTTACTG
>NZ_JBSWSP010000020.1:0-57114 GCF_054095825.1 Candidatus Nitrosopumilus sp. bin_68KS | reverse complement strand
ATCCTCTTCTGGTTCTATGATTGGTTCTGGTGCAAGATCTAGTTCTTGAGGAAGCTCTTCTGCTGAATCTTTTGGTAATGAACCTCTAGGACTGGAAGGTGGTTCTGGTTCAGTGATTGGTTCTGGTGCAAGATCTAGTTCTTGAGGAAGCTCTTCTGCTGAATCTTTTGGTAATGAACCTCTAGGACTGGAAGGTGGTTCTGGTTCAGTGATTGGTTCTGGTGCAAGATCTAGTTCTTGAGGAAGCTCTTCTGCTGAATCTTTTGGTAATGAACCTCTAGGACTGGAAGGTGGTTCTGGTTCAGTGATTGGTTCTGGTAGTGACTCTAGTTTTTCGGTTAATTCAGATTTAGGAATTGAGAATTCTTGTATATCACCAAGGTAATCTAACTTCACTTTATTTCCATCAATTCTGAGATATGGAGTGCCATCAATTGAAAATGTTTCAATTTTATGTCCTTTTTTCCAAGAATTATTTCCACTATAGATTGTAATGTAGATTAATCCATTCTTAATATCAGATGCAATTGTTAAACGATCTATGGGCTTTCCTTTAGTAATGCCTTGTTTTGTTTCTTGATGCCTTAGTGCAACATTGATCAAATGCTCGGAGTCATAACTGACTTCAGAAATTAAATAGTCAGCCCATTTATCCATTATAAAAAATAATGATTGATGTCTAGTAAATAAGCAATTAGAATTAAGGAAATTCTGATCAAATTATTTGCCAAGGTGATTTTGAAAAAATGAAAATAATAGAAATAAGATTATAATTGGCAAACACCGTACATAATCAAATGGAAATATCAATAGAACCTTGGAAAAAATTGATAATTCATGAAGTAATTGAATACCAGTTTGACGATTGGGTAAAACAAATTGCATTCAGCACAAGATCATCAGGTGGAGGAATACCTACAATGCAATGGACAAATGGAATTGTATTTTCACCAGCAAATTTTCCCACTACAAATGTCACTGCTGAAGAGCAATTGAAAGGGATTTTACATTGGTCATCAGTATCTTTTGCAATTAAAGAAAAATTTGAAAAACAAATTGTAAAGGAAAATGCAACCATAAATTTAGTAGATGTAAGCGTAAATGAGATTTTCAAAGAATTGGCAACAAGTTTGAAAGCTCAATCAAAATATCTAAATCTTGAATCTGGCAAAGTTCAATGAATATTGAAGAAAAAATAAAAAATTGTGAAATTTATCTAAAACAGATCAAAAAATATGATCCTGATCCATTTTATGTAAATCATTTTTTTAATGAATATATCGATTCAATAAACAATACTTATGATGATATTTTCAAAGAAGCTAACAGGGATTTTGGATTATTTATTGATGGGGAAATTACACAAGAAAGATTTGATGAAAATGCAAAAATGAAAAATGATGAAAATGCAAAAAAATTTTCAGAGTGGTTTTCACAAAAATTTAATCAAGAGCACGAAAATACATATCCAAATTTTATGAAAAAAATATGTGAATTAAAGAGTAAATCACAAAAAATTCCTGAAATTAAGATAATGATCAGAGCATCAGACCGTTACAAAAATGACATAAATCAACAAATCATAGTTAATCTAAGTAATGGAAAACTACGAATGAAAGAAGAATTAGACATTGAGATAAAAAGACAGTTACCAATATTTTTAGAAATTATTAATCATAAAAGAAATAAAAAAAATGAGCCTAAAGTGGGTCAAAATCAAATAAGGGTATCTACATTTTTAGATATTGAAGATCATATTGACATTGAAATTGCATACACATCTAAAATTTACATCCCAGTTTTGAAAAGATTAGTTGATGAATCAAGGAAAAAAATTAAAGAATTAACATCATGGAAATAATTAGACTAACTTTAAAATCCAAAAATTGAGGGCGTGGTCTTGATTTTAATTATTGGCAAATATGAAAACCCATGTTCAATGGTATTAGAAAATTCTGGATCTTTTCCTGTATTTCCTTGATATTTTAGAAAATGTTTTGAGGGTTCAGAATTTAATTTTACATAATTGAAATTATAGAATACTTCATCCATTTGCAATGATGTAATGTATCCAATTACCCAAGATTCTTTTTGTTGAAGTGTATACAGAGTAAGATTAGATTCATCTGGAAATTCTGGATCATATGTTAATCGTGCTAAACTTCCCAAATCTTTAACTTGAATTGGATGAAATTGATCTGAGAGTTTTTTGGATTTTGCTGGAAGTGATGAAATTTCTGATTCCATATGAATAATCGGGGCATAGTGAGAAATATTTTTTGTTGATTCCACAATATCACAAATTTCTTTATCTCCTTTTACTTGATATGAAACATATCTACCAATTTTTGAAATGGGGGCATAAAAAATCAATAAAGTATTTGCAAGTGCAAAACTGCTTGAAATGATTCTCAAGTCGTTTAGATCTTGAAAATATACTCTTCTAGGATATTCTCTAAATGCGCATGCATATCTTGCTAAATCATCAAAACTTGATAATTCGATATAGCATTCATTCTGAGTAACTTCCATTACAAAATTATGAATGAATTGTGTTTTATTCTTTTGAAAATACAGAGCATTTGATAAGTTCCAGAGACTTGATCTATTATCCAACTATTACCAATCATTACCAATCATTACCAATACTATATATATCAGTGCAGATATGAGATAACATGAGCACACAAACTCAATCAAACAACGTATATTCAATGTACAAGCAAAATGTGCAAAAATACTTTGAAAATATTTCAAAAATTACCCCACAATATTTTCAAGCTATGACACAATTGCATGAAGAATGTATCAAAACATGTGAAAAAACAATCAATGCATCTGTATCTGTTCAGCAAGAATTTGCCAAGAAAGCTGGTATCACAACCGAGATTCCAGAAGCTGCAAAAACTGCAATTATTGATACCAATAAGCAAATTGTTCAAGCAAGTACAGCAAACAATCAATTTGTAAAAACAACAATTGATGCAACTGTACAAAATTTCAAAACATTCAACGATAACATAAACTCATTTGCCGAATTGAATAAAAATACAATCCAATCCTGGATTAATCCCATCACACAAAAAAACTAGTGTGATTATTTTTCTTTTTTTCTAAAAAATGATAGTTTTCAATGACTTAAAACTTCCTGAAGTTAATATGATTTGTAAATAATAGTAATTTGTAGAAGTTAATAATCAATAAAAATTCAATGTTTTGAAATATTTTGAATTTTTTTTAGATTTTGTTTATCAAAGTATTCCATTATAAAATGAAAAATAATCAGTTTACCAAAAACAACCATTGAGATTAATGCCAAGATAGATTCATCAAGATAAAACAAATATGTTGTTACTCCAATTGCAGTCATTATTTCTATAGCAGTGCAACTACAAAAAAAGAGTAATTTTTGTCTCAATTCAATGAATTAAGATTTTGGCCACATTGTACTCCAAGTTTCAGCAAATTTCTTCATCATTTCACCATAAGCATTCATTTGTTCTAGCCCAGATGAACTGAGTGTCTTTTGCCAATTCTCGCTAAATTGTTTGAAAGTGGAAGCATTTGAATCACTTAGGGCTTTTTGCCAATTTTCTGTAAATTCCTTGAAGGAATTCATTCCAGCATCAGCCATTGATTTTTGCCAATTTTCTGTAAATAGTTTCATAGTTTCAGTACTAGATTCAACTGTTGCTTTATCCCATACTTGATTGAATTTTTCTTGCATGTCACTACTTGCTTTTTGTATTTGTTCATAAACGGTTTTCCAGTTGTCAAGTGATTTTGTATATTCTTGCCATAAAGAATCCCATTCATTATTTTTATCCGGTTCAGACAATAACTATAGTTAGTTTATGCTATTCTTAAATGGATCTATAGAAATCAGCAGTTTATTTTTGACGATTTCTTAGACGTTTTTCCATTCGAAGTTTACCTTCCTCAAATTTGATTCTGTCTTCATCTGTTTTAAGGGCTAATTTTGGAGCATGTGTGGGTTTTCCATTTGAACCAAGGGCCACAAATGTTACAAACGCAGTTCCAGTAATAGTTCTAATTCCAGTAACAATATCTTCAGCTTCTGCCTTTACTTCAATTTCCATTGAAGAGTTATGAACATAATTGATTCTAGCATTTAATGTTAGAACATTTCCAACAAATACAGGTTTTAAGAAATTAACACTATCCATAGAAACAGTAACTGCATTTGATTGAGAATGTCGCTGAGCAACAATTCCTGCAACCATATCAATATGTTTTAAGATTTCACCGCCAAACACATTTCCTGCAGGATTTGCATCAGAAGGAAACATCCTAACAATTACTTCTGCATGAGACTCTGAAGGACTTTTTTCACGTATTTGGGGGTTTTCTGAGGACATATTTTATTTCAAATTGGTTATTTATTCATCCAATTTAATTTAATCAGTTGATTTGATTATTTGAGATATTTTTTTAGATTAATTTTATCAATTTTTGGTATTTTAGCTAATTCAAAACCTTCTGGACGTTTAGAAAGTGAGCGTGTAGCATCAATTCCCATTTTAGCAGTTTGTAATTTCTTTTGATCACTAGAAGGATCAAGACTTGAACCACGAACGTTCTTAAGAATTACTAGATCTTTGTCAGCTTGGAATCTTGTAGCCAAGGCATATTCTACTGATTCTGCATTATTTGGATCAATATCTTCATCGACTACAATTACTTGTTTTAATGAACGATGAGATTCAAATGTTTTTTTAATAATTTTTTTAGGATCAGAATCACTTTTCTTTTTAATTTGTACAACTGCATGTAACCAATTACAGCCCCCATTTGTCATAGAGACTTGTAGTGTTTGAGAATATGCTTTTTTCAATTCACCATTTAATTTAGATTCGATTGGCATTCCCATAAGTAATCTATGTTCTGAGTATCCTGAAAGCACATCATGGAAAATTGGGTTATTTCTATAAAATAGATTTTCAAGTTCAAAAACAGGTTGAGATCTTTTATGATCATATGTTTGAAGCATTTCAACCATCCATTCAGGATGAGTTTTATCGCGAAGAATTTTCCCTTCCATAACAATTTCTGAACCTGATGGCACATTCAATCCTGAAAAAGGAAGTTTTGCTAAAGTTAGTTTTCCACCCAAAAGTGAATTTGCAATGTCAATCTCATCTTTTCCCCATTCAGCTTGATATGCACCTGCAATAGAAATTGCTGGATGGACACCTACAGTAATTGCAATTTTGAGATCTTCTCCATGTTCTTTTGCATCAACAAAACATCGATGAAGATGACGTCCTTCAACCATACGGATAGAAAAATGAGTTTTATCAATTGGCATTAGTCTATGAAATGAAGAGTTTTGTTTTCCAGTTTCAGGATTTTTGGCATATGCTACAGATGATGTGATAAAAGGACCAGATTCTTTTTCAAAATGAGTTACAATAGGCATGGAAAGTAGATTTTTTGACTTATTTTCCATGAATTTTCCTGAGGGCGCAATTTTTGGCGTTTTAGCTTTTTTTATTGCTGAGATAATTTTTTCATGGATATTATTTTCAGTTCCTCCAACTGCCAAAGCAAATCTTTTCCGAGTTCCAACTAAATTGGAAACTAATTGAAAATTACTTTCCTTGATATTTTCAAATAAAACAGCATAAGAGCCGTCAACTTTAGCAGTTATTCCAGCAATCTCAAATTTTGTTGAAACCTTTGTTTTTATAATTTTGAGATCGTTTATCTTTTTAATTTGAGAAATATAATTTCTTAAATCACTCATTCTCAATCATTTCCATAATCTCAGACATTAAGGCTTTTGCAGTATCAGTTTCTAGTTCTTTTTGAATAAATACTGAAACTAAAGCAATTCCTCTAATTCTTGTACTTATCCTTTCAGCTACAAGTTTTAAAAAAAGAGAATCAGTTCTTGCTGGAATAACAGTAGTAGTAATAGGTGTAGGTCCTGTAGCTAAAGAGGCAACAATTGAGCCAATTTTCTTAGAACCTTCAGTTACTGAAATAAAATACCCATTTTCAAATTTTTGTATTTGTAAAAAGAAGTTACGGCTCTCCAAATTTACCGTTTTCTGGAAAAATCCATCTGGAGAGTTCAATAAGCTATGAACAAGTCTTATGCTTTTATTGCTATTGATTCATTCTCATGAGCAGATGCAACTTTAACTTCAGGATTCTTCTTGCAGTTCTTTTCATGTTTATCTGGATAAACAAATAGTTTTTCACAGTGTTTACATGGAGATTTTTCTTTAGTTTTTGTTGCAACTTTGGATTTTGCCGCTTTAGTTTTTGCAGTTTTTGCTTTTGATTTACTTTTGGCTTTTACCTCAACTTCAATTTCTTCTGGTTGGGTATCAGCAACTGCTTTAGCTTCTATAGAATCAGCCTCAACTCTTGCCCGTAATTTTGCTTTGTATTTTAGATTACGTGGTTTTGTTCTTAATCTATATCCACAACATGGACACCAAAGTCCTTCCCATTTGATGAATATTTCACAAATTTGGCATCGACGCTGTCCAGAAGCATATCTTCCGGTTCCAACAGGCTTTTGAGCCTTATATCTAACACAAATTCCTTTACAAGTCATCTTGGTATTTTAATATAGAATTCATAACTATATAAGCATGGATCGATAAAATTTACAAAATAATTTTAAAAAGTTGTAAATATTTTAGATTATAAAACGATCAATGGTATTAGTTTCAAAAAAAATCAAGAAATCTTCCATAAATATGTATAGCTTATTTCAAGACCATAAATTTTGAAAAAATAATATGTATACATATAGTTGTTTAAGAAAAAATTTCATAAAATATCAGAAAAAATAAAAAAAATTGAAAAAATCATCATACTTTCATCATTGAAGAATTTAAGTACTCATAAATTATTTAAAAAAATTAAAAATTTTGAAAAATATAATTTATTTTTGATTTTTTACCCAGTAATGGACAGAGGTAATACTGAGTATCGAAAACCATCACGTTGAGAGATATATTTTGCTGAAAGCATATCCCGTTTTCCACGTTGATTAAAATTTTTAATTTTCATACTAGTTTTACTTTCATCAACAAATTCCAATTCAAATGATGAACAAAATTTTAGATTCAACATTGAAACTATTTTTTTCGCAATTACCATATTTCCATTTCCAATTTTGATAATCTTTCGTTTTGCTCTTAGACCTCCTAAAATTTGAATAATATGAAAAACAAAGTCTTCTACGAATAAATGAAAAGAGCTCTCAATTTCTTGACCATAATAAAAAACTGATAAACCTATTCGTTGACCAGGATCAATTCCTAAAATTAAAATTTCTTCTTCAAAATCTAGATTTAGTTTTTGCATCATTATACCTCTAATCACAGTTGAATGATGCTCAAAGATATCTTCATGGAGTAAGAGTTTTTCACATTTTTTTGGCGATTCTTTTTTAGTAGTAAAAATTAGATGGCCAGAATAACTAGAAATATCTTCAGGGAGTATAGAATCAAAAGACAATTCTAGTTTCTTGAGATATGTTGAAAATCTATAGTAAGGCTTTCCATATGTAGTAGCAATTCCAATACGAGTATTCAGTAAGGGATCTATGAATAATTTTATGAAATATGAAATTTAGGTTTATGCCTTCAAAACAGTTGACACCACATGTTTCACTGCTTCATCAAAATTGGCATCAATCGTTGATTTAATTTCAGATAATTTAGTATCTCCTTCTTTTGCAATTCTTGAAGACTCAGCAGTTGCTTTTTCTTTAGATGCATTAATAATTACTTCAGCTTCTTTTGTAGCCATTTCTCTAGTCTTTTCTAACAATGCATCAATTTCATTCTGAGCTTTTAGATTCAATTGTTTTTTCATATCGCCAACTTTGCTGTTTATAGAATCTAAATCATCTTCCAAGGCATTCAGAGATTTTATAATTCCAGTTACTTTGGATTCTGCCATACTACTCATTATACTCCAAATTTGATAAATCCAATACTTAAATCATTCATTTTTGGTGGATTTTTAGGCACAAAATGATAGAATATTTAGAATTATCCAGTTGTTAAAAGTAAGATTGCTCTAGCTAGATCGCCTTTGGCCTCCTCTAAAGCATTTTTAGCCTTTTCTTCATCAACTCCTGCTTGTTGACTAACAAGTTGAATATCCTCTTCGGAGTAAATTGGAACCTCTAATTCTCTTTCCTCATAACTATCTGCAGTTACAGTAAAAATTGAGTTATCCTTTGCTTTCATTTCAGTCACTGCTGGTTTGGTGATAATAATCTCTTTTTTATCAGTCTTAATTATTACTTCTTGAACATTTGATAATTCATTCATGTCTAGACCCATCTTATCCATCATCCTTCGCATTTCGCGATTTCCGCCTCCTCGCATCATGATTCTATTTCCTCTTTAGGACTTTTTAAACTATCTCTGACTTTTATTGCCACACCTCGATTAAAATCAGATATCATCTCATGTGATAAGACAGCCTTGCCAACTGCAATTACTCGGTCTTTGAACAATACTGGCGTATCAGCAGAAATTCTCACTTTATTACCACACCAAACCACATGTTTACAAAATACTGATTTGCCTTCCATAACAAAAGGTGCAGCATCTTGGTTTATCTCAATACAATTTTCTTTGAATGTTTTACTTTTCAGTAAAATTTGTGCAAAGTAAGGACTAATTGCTAAACCCCCATCTATTCTCAAAGTGCACAATAATTTTCCATCATGTGAAACAGTACGTATTCTTCCAGTCTTTCGTGAAAAAGTCATTTCAATATTTTTTGGGAGATGTTTTGAAACGCCATTACCAAATAATGCATCAAGCGAATACTGGAGTTTGAGAATTTGTTCCATACCCACGATATTTTTAATTCTAAATATTAGTTCAATGTTAAACCATATTACAACTTTGAAACTATATAGATAGGCTTAATCTCTTTAGATTATGGATGAAAGGGAGGAAACAAGGAAAATTCAATTTACTGGAAAATCATCATACATAGTTTCACTTCCTAAACAATGGATTATGGAGTTAGGGCTAAAACAAGGAGATCAAATTAGAATGGTGAGAAAAGGTTCATCAACTTTAGAACTATATCCTCCAAAATTTGAATCTAGAATTCAAAAGAAAGAAGATGCAGTAATTGAAATAGATGGTGAAGAAAAAGCATCATCCATAATTAGAAAATTAATTTCGTTGTATTTTCTAGGATTTAAGACAATTAATGTTAAACCAAAAAATGGTAGATTAAGCCCCAACCAAAGGAATACGGTAAAAGAAGCTGTAAAGAGAATGTTAATGGGTTCAGAAATAATTTCTGACTCTAGTGCAGGAATAACAGTTCAAGTTCTTGTAAACCTATTAGAATTATCAGTGGATGGTGCCTTTAAGCGAATGATACATTTAGCAAAATCAATGTCTAGTGATGCAATTTTAGCTGTTAAAGAAAACAATCTAGAATTGGCACAAGAAGTAATCAATACAGATGATGAAGTAGATAGATTTGGCTTTTACATTATTCGTCAATTAAAGATAGCAATACAAAATGAACATATGCTAAAAGAGATGGGTTTTAGAAACGCCAGAAATTGTCTTGGATACAGACTAGTTGTAAAAAATATAGAAAGGGCAGGAGATCATGCATCATTTATCGCAAAAGATCTTTTAGAATTTAAAAAACCAGTTAAAAAAGAGATTTTAGAGAAACTTCAGGATATGAATGAATTTTGTTTATCAGTTTTGGATGATTCTTGTTTGGCTTTATTCAAAGAAGATTATGTACAAGCAGAAAAAACTATTGAGAAAACAGCTGAAATTGCCAAATATGAGAAAAAAGTACGAGATGCCTCAAAATCATTAAAAGATGATGAGGAAATTTATAGAATTAGAAGAATGTCTGAGAATATTAGAAGGGTTTCAGAATATGCCAGTGACATAGCAGAAATTGTATTGAATATGAATATTGAAAAAGTATTGAAAAAAACGGAATAATTATCAAAAAAGGTTAAGATTGAAAAGAAATGAAATCAGCAATTTTAATCACATATGATCAGGAAGATTCGATAAACGAGGCTAAAGGACTATGTGATGCTGCAGGATATGAAATAGTACACATAATCCAACAAGATTTCCTACAAAAACCAAAGTATGGTATTAGTGGCGGAGTTTTAGAAAGGCTAGAAGAAATATCAGAGAAGCTTAGACCTGATGTAATAATATTTGATGAAATTTTAAAACCAAGTCAAAATTATAATCTAGCTTCGGTCCTGCATAGAGAGGTTTTAGATAGAGAAGGATTAATTCTTGAGATTTTTGAAAGTAGAGCATCCAGTGCTGAATCAAAGTTGCAAGTGAAATTAGCCCAATTACGATATGAGATGGCTCGAGCAAAAGAAAAAGTTCGTCTTGCAAATATGGGAGAGCAACCAGGTTTTATGGGAATTGGAAAGTTTGAGGTAGATGTGTACTACAATGATATCAAACATAGAATGCAAACAATTAGATCTAAACTTGAAAAAGCAGGAAAACAACGAGAACTTCATAGACAAGGCCGAAAGAGAATGGGTTTCAAAACAATTTCTCTAGCAGGATACACATCTGCAGGAAAAACTACATTATTTAACAAAGTAACAGGTGAATCAAGAGCTCAAAGTAAAGAGCTGTTTACAACACTTACAACAACAACACGAAGGGTAACAATTGAACAAGAGCCATTCTTAATTGCAGATACAGTTGGATTCATCAGTAAACTACCTGCATATATGATTGATGCATTCAAATCAACTTTAGAAGAACTAACATACACAGATATCATTATTTTAGTAATTGACATTAGTGATTCTGTATTTGAATTAAAAAAGAAATTTTCTAGTTGTATGAGAACTTTGAGTGAATTAGGAGTTCAAAAAGATAAGATAGTTTATGTGTTAAATAAAGATGATTTGCTAAAACAAGATGAAGTAAGTCGAAAAATCGACATACTAAATTTATCTGAAAATAAAAAACTAATTTCAGTTTCTGCAAAAACAGGAAAAAACCTAAAGGAATTAAAAAAACTAATAAAAAATATTTCAGAAAGTCATGATTCATACAAATTTAATAAAAATTCATCTAAAGGAGTTAAAGAGGCATTTGGTAATTGAAGTAGTAAGAATTGGACAAAGACTAGTTAGAGATGACAGAGTAACAACTCACGTAGCACTCGTTTCAAGAGCATTTGGTGCTGAAAAAATTTTCATGAGTGAAATAAATCCAGAGATCAAGGATACCATAGAAAAAATAAATAAAACTTGGGGAGGAAAATTTGAGGTAGAGTTTATTGATAAATGGAAATCAGTTGTTAAAAAGAAAAAGGAGGAAAACTTCAAAATTGTTCACCTTTCAATGTATGGTCAAAATATCAACAATGCTCAAGAAGAACTCCGAAAAGAAGAAAATTTGTTAATTGTTGTGGGAGCAGAAAAAGTTCCTAGAGAAATTTATGAATTAGCAGACTATAATGTGGGAGTTGGAAGTCAGCCTCATTCAGAAATTAGTGCTCTGGCAATTCTCTTAGATCGTATTCAAAATGGTAAACAATTTGAGAAAGACTTTCCAGATGCAAAAAGAAAGATCATACCCACAAAAAATGGTAAAAATGTACAAGTAAAGGAAACAAGGGATTAATAGTAGAAAATCAGGAGTCATTAGAGTTGGTAGACAAATACGAAGATCCTTTTGTTAGAATCGCCTCCATGATTGGAGGAGATGAATATCTCAAAGTTGCAAGATCATTGCTTAAAGCCGAAGATGCTACTGACGAAGAGATTGCAAGCTCTACAGGTCTTAGAATTAACATGGTGAGAAAAGTATTGTATGATTTGTTTGGAAAATCGCTAATTACTGGAATCAGAGTTAAAGATGAGAGAAAAGGTTGGTTTGTCTACAGATGGAGAACGAGAAGAGAAGAAGTTGAACATTTCATCGAAAACCAAAAAAAGAAAATTGAAGAAAGATTACAACAAAGATTAGATTATGAAAATGCTTCTGATTTTTATCATTGTGGTAATGAAGACTGTCCAAGAGTAACATTTGAGAGTGCACTTGATGGTATGTTCAAATGTCCTTCTTGTGGCAATGTTTTAAACCTAAAGAAAAATGATAAATCTAAAAAAGCATATTCAAAGAAAATTGACGAGATAAAAAAAGATATGCAGCAGACATTTTGATTTGTTGTGATATAAGGATAAATACAAAATCAGAGTATTATGAATATGTCCGAAGATGATTCATTATCTATTTGTAATGTTTGGAAAGGAAACACATCAAAAATTATCAATGAATTAGAATCTCAAATTCCATCACATTTTCAAATATATTCAGATATGTACAAAGAGTATCTTCATGCTATAGACGATGTTTTTGGCACATGTGTTTTATCAGAAAAAGAATTTTTTGATAAATTAAATATTGATCCCAATTTTTTGAAAAGTCTTGGAAAGTATTCAAATTTTCTTAGTAGTATTTGCATAAATCAAATTGAAAACTATGATAATTTTCTGAAATGGTATTCGCAAATGAGGAATTCAGGCATGAAATCATATGAAGAATTCACTCATACAATGATGGATTCCTATTCAAAAACACTTTCTAATTTATCAAAGGATATTAAAAAATAAGTTAGAGATTAAATAGGAGAAATTCTTTGAAAAATCCTTGAGTCAAATTACTACAGTTAATCCAGCAACAGGAGAAGAAATTGAGACTTATTCTGCCATGGATAAAAATCAAGTATTTGAGTTAGTTGGAAAAGCTAAAAGAGCTTTCCCAGAATGGAAAAAAGATTATGAAAAGCGTAGAAGTTATGTTTACAATTTAGTTGAATATCTAAAGAAACACAAAACAGATCTAGCTAAAGTCGCAACAATGGAAATGGGGAAAGCCCTCAAAGAATCAATTGGGGAAGTTGAAAAATGTGCTTGGGCATTAGAGTTCTATGCAGATAATGGAGATAGTTTTCTTGCTGATGAAGTATTAAACACCGATGCCAGAAAAAGTTTTCTTACTTTTGAGCCATTGGGGGTAATTGGTTCTATAATGCCCTGGAATTTTCCTTATTGGCAAGCATTACGATTTGCAGCTCCATGTTTAATGGCAGGTAATGTTATCGTTATGAAACCATCCAGAGTAACAATGCAGTCTGGAATTGAAATTGAAAAAGCATTTACTGAATCAGGAATGCCTGATGGAATTTATCAAACAGTAGTAGGAAGTGTTGATTCTGCAAATCATCTAATTGATTCTGACGTTAACGCTGTGACTTTTACTGGTAGTACAAATGCTGGTGCAAAAGTTGGGGAAAGAGCTGCAAAAAATTTGAAAAAATGTGTTCTAGAATTAGGCGGAAGTGATCCGTTCATAGTATTAGATGATGCAATAATTGAAAAAGCAGCTGAAGGTGCAGTTAAGGGTAGATTCATCAATTGTGGTCAAAGCTGTGTAGCATCAAAAAGATTTTTTGTTGGTAAAAATATTGCAGAAGAATTTACTGAATTATTTATCAAAAAAGCTTCTCAACTCAAAATAGGCGATCCTATGTCAATAGAAACGGATGTTGGACCAATTTCAAATAAAGAAGGCTTGGAAACAATTTCTGGAATTGTAGAAGATGCAAAACAAAAAGGAGCCGAAGTTCTTTTAGGTGGTTCAAAAATAGATGGAAAAGGATTCTTCTATCAACCAACAATTCTTAAAAATATTAAGCCAGATATGAGGATTGCAACTGAAGAGACATTTGGGCCAGTAGCACCAATCACAGTAGTCGAAAATGAAAGTGAGGCAATCAAATTAGCTAATGAAAGTGAGTTTGGTTTAGGTGCAAGTATTTGGACAAAAGATCTTGCTAAAGCAGATAAGATGTCAAGGAGAATTGATTCAGGAATTGTAAGTGTAAATAATGTAGTAATTTCAGATCCTAGAATTCCATTTGGTGGAATAAAACATAGTGGATTTGGAAGAGAATTATCAAGATATGGAATGCTAGAATTTGTGAATCTAAAATCAGTTAGATTTTATGATAATTTATCACATCACCATTACGTAGAATAGATTTTTAATTTTTGCTAGTTTAACTTTAGGTTATTCTTCTTCATCGTCTAATTCATTTTCATCGTCTAATTCATTTTCATCGTCTAATTCGTCATCATCACATTCTTCTAATTCAACATAAGTAGGATTTCCATCTTCGCCAAAGAAAATTTCAACACAAATATCCTTAGCCAAGGTATTAGCCAAAGTTTCAGCTAATTCTTTCGGGAAATTTCCCAATCTACTAGGATCTGAAGAATACCGATATTCAGTAATTTCATCTTCATGGTAGAAATCTAATTCGATATCACCATTAGCAAATTTTCTAACTCCCATTACTTGACCGAATATACTAAAAGACAAATCTAATTACCCTGTTCTAATAAATCATGTGAAAGGTTTTCAGCTAATTTCTCATAATGTTCTCTAGATTTTCCCAAATCTGTTAGTTGGGTTTTTTCAATTTCATTTAGTTCGTCATCTACTTTTTTGGAAACATATTGTAATCTTGCTTCTGCCATCATGAATAATCGATTATTTTCTTTCCAAAGATGTTCTGTTACATGTTCAACATATTGTTGCATATCACTAATCAATTTAGTAGAATCCCCTGATGAAAGATATATTTTAGCAGACTCTTCCATTGCAGTTCCAATTTCTCGTGAACGCTGATGATCAATTAACATCATTGCAATAGGACCCATATTACTAGGCATTCCAGCTTTTTCTAAAGCAGGGAACAATGATTTTTCTTCTTTAGTATGATGGCAAACATCAGTAAAGTTTTTTGAAAAATCAATTACTGGAAGTAAAATTGATTCTGGAATTTGTTTACCGTCATTTAATAATTGAACTGTAGATTCCATTGCTTTGATTACTTTTTCTATTAAATCATGATCTCGTCGTAATGATGTAGTTGACATAATAATTTTAAAGAAAATCCAATATCTATATCTTATTTATTATAAAAAAATAATTAAAAGATAGAAATTAGTTAACGATTAATCGTTAACAAATCATTTTAACGATTAGAAAGGCTCTTTGATTTTACAAATGTCCAAATCTTTTTGGTCATTTCACTTGGAGCAATTGGTTTATTGCCAAATACTTGTTCTACAGTTTCTTTACGACCTGCAAAATTTATTGCATATCCGCCAAATGCTGGTTTTTTTGTTTTTGATTTAGTAGCCTTCTTTTTTGGTGCAGCCTTCTTTTTTGGTGCAGCCTTCTTTTTTGGTGTAGCTTTTCTTTTTGTTGTAGCTTTCTTTTTTACTGCCAATTTCTTGTAATTTTATTTCAAAGAAAGTATAATAACTTACACTTTTGAATAATTCAACACTAGGTGGTTTTTGAGCCTCTTCATAGATTTAAGACGTAGATTTGGTGAATTTGAGATTTTTTTAAATCCTTTTCCCTCAATTAGAGAAATAGCGTTTTTGCCTCCAATTAGAAATGGGGACAAGGTGATAATCAAATCATCAAAAAGATCATATTTTATAAATTCCCAATTAACGGTCCCCCCTCCTTCAACTAAAACTGATTTAATTTTTTTATCTAAGAGTTTTTTTAATAATAATTTGATATTAATAGAATTATTTCCTGCAATGATTATATCGATAGGAAATTTTTTGAGTTTATCAAGATTGGATTTGCTAATTTTATGTGATACAGCTATAATTGTTGGTATTTTGTTACTTGTTCGAATTATTTTTGAATTTTTTGATATAGTTCCTTTAGAATCTAAAATAATTCTAATTGGGTTTTTACCTTTAGTGTGACGTACAGTTAACATAGGATTATCAATTAAAACAGTATTTTTTCCTACAAGTATTGCATCTACTTTGGATCTTAGTTTATGTAATCTAACACTATCTTGTTTTGAAGATAGTTTTGAATCTCCTGTAACGGTTGAAATTTTTCCATCAATAGATGTTGCAGCACTCAAAGTTACATGAGGTCTAGATTTTACCATGTACTATTTTTCCTCCAATCATTACTGCTCTAATTGCCGATTCTGATGCTCTATGAACAATAGATGCATACGGATTATGCATTGGTTCTAAATCTAAAGCATGTTTATCAAGTAATATGCAATCTGCAATTTTTCCACTTTCAATTATTCCAATATCTCTTTTCAAAACTTTTCCTCCATTTACTGTAGCCATTTTAAGAATTTCTTTTGGATCAATTCTTTTCTTGTGAATTCCCATAGTTGCTTTCCAAAGAAAATCCATTTCTCTGAACATGTCTGGGGAATTTATCATTACGTTATCGGTACCTAATGCTAAGACACATCCTGTTTTTTGCATCATTATTATATCAGGGATACCCTCAGCAAGTGAAGAGTTAGCTCTAGGACAAATTACTATTCCTTGAGTTTTTTTGGCAGTACTAGTTAGATCGCTTTTTGAGGCAAATGTCATATGAACTAGAAAATGAGGCTTCATTGATAATGCTCTAGTTGTTTCAGATTTTCCTGTGATTTTCTTCGATACAGAGACACTTTGTTCAGTTTCTGAGGAATGAATGGCTCTAAGTTTTGTTATTTTTGAGTATTGATCTAAAACTAACGTACTATTCTCATTAGCACCACTTACACCAATTCCGTCACATTCTTTGAGAAGTGCATCAAGATCAGCAAGTTTGTCTAATGGAAATGGCTGATTTTTACGAATTTCAGTTGATTTTTGATAAAATTCTAGTCTACCCAAAATTATTGAACGTATGGGGATATCAGATAGTACTTTTTTGAGTAAAATTACTCCATCTAATCCACCCTCTCGAAAATCTACAAAGGTAGTAATTCCTTTTCGAAGCATTGAATGACATGTATTTTTCATAAAATTTGACAAATTTTCTTGTGAAGTGTTTTTTAGAATTTTTGATTTAGCTCCAAAGACAGGATGAATTTTTTCATCCACTGAACTGTCGAGTGTGACATCTTTTCCAATAGAATCACCAATGTGTGTATGTGCATTAATGAAACCTGGAATTAACAAAAGACCTTCACCATCAATAGATTCTTCATTAGTGTCAGGTTGAATTTTTGATTGAATTTTTTTAAAACTATTATTTTCAATTTTCACATTAGTTCTTAATATAAAATCTAATTCTGATCCTTGTAATACGCTAATATTTTTTATCAACATGATAATTCATAAACTTCAGGTTTTTCTTTTCCTGAATCTCGAATTTCACGTATCGTATCAAGAGATTTTGTGGCTAATTTCACTGCCTCTCTACTAGTATGAGCAATTCCTATTCCACAATTTAAAGAAATTTCATCGTTATCTTTTATCATGTTTATGAATTTCTGTACAGAATTTTTACCATCGTCACTTGCAACTACCATAAAATTATCCCCACCCATAAAAAATGTAAGAGAATTTTTTTCAAGAAAATATTGTGACATTTTGGAAAATAGTCCAAAAATTATTGTTGTTATTTCATATGGCGAATTACTTTTTCTTCGTGAAGTAAGATCATCCACATCTAAATGCATTATAGTTACTTTTGAATCAGATGAATTTTTAACAAATCCAAAAATTTTATGCTCCTCATTTAAAACAATTTTATTTTTCTTTCCATCATATGCTTTCAAATTTGCATCAAAAGGAGAATCTCCAAACCCAATTGAAATGTCTAATCTAACATCAAATGATTTTTTAAGTATTTTTTGGATTTCAATATGTTCATCTAAACCAAGTCCATTAGAAACTACAAAAAATTCATCTGCTCTGTTAAGAAAAACCAAGCAGTTTTTTTCAGAAAATTGTTTTTGCACTTCTTTGTAAAGTGATGCCTGAAGCATTTGTAGTTCATGCTCTCTATCACTACCTAATGTTAAGGTCCAAGGACCATATCCAGTAATTTTGAGAATACTAAGTTGAATCATTTTTCAATCCTCTTTAATTCATTAGAAATTTTGACAACAGCTTCTACTGCCCTTTCTGCAACAGGTCTTATTCTAGCGTAGGCATGTCTTTCCTGCATTCCAGGACCGGATATTCCTAAAGAGACTGGTTTTTGATATTTTATTGATAATGAAGTTAATGCCTGAGCAGCAGAATGTGATATTACTTCATCATGTTTTGTTTGTCCTTTAATTATAGCACCCAAAGTAACTACTGCATCTACATCATTTTTTTGTAATAATGAATCCACAATTATTGGCATATCATAAGCACCAGGAACAGTACACGTATGTAATATTTTCAACTTTAGAGAATTTGCTTTTTCTTTAGCTACTGCAAGCATCCTAGATGTCACTTCCTCATTGAATTCTGAAACTACTATTGCAATATTCAAAACTAATGCACCTTGGCATATTCTAAAAGTTCTTTTCCATCAATTAAGGGAATTCCATTTTGTTTGGCAAATTTTTCTGCTTTTTCTACTGATAATGCAGAATATGTTTCAGCATCCATCATTTCACAAATCGCTGTAACAGGTGCCAAACCTGCAACTTGAGCAAGATAAACCGACATTTCAGTATGTCCTTGTCGTGCAGCTAATAATCCTTTAGATGCAATCAATAGCGGAACATGTCCTGGAGTTTTAAATGATGAAGCAAATTTTTTCTGTTTATTTTCAACATTAAAGATATTTGCCATTTCTCTAATTGTTAATGACCTATCTTTATCAGTAATTCCAGTATAAGTTTGATAGTGATTAATTGATAATGAAAATGTTGGATGATCACCATAAGGTGCCAAACCCATAATCATTTCTTTGTTTGAAATTGAAGAATCAGCAAGAATTTCATGCATGTATTTTAACTCAAGAGATTTTGCGAAATTATCATCAATTGCAATACACAGTAATCCACCAGCGTGTTGACGCATTCGTGCTACATGTTCAGGTGTAACAAATTCTGCAGCTACTACCATATCTATTTCATTTTCTCTACCAGCTGAATCAAATAATAAGACAAACTCACCACGCTTTAGTGATTGTAATGCTGATTCAAGAGACATATGAAAAAATGTCGGTAATCTAATTATAAAGTTTACTAAAAAATTGGTAATTACCACTAAATTTGTAGATGATTGGCTTTATTTTAAAATGTATTTTCCAAGAATATCAGTTTCAATATTAACTTTATCGCCAATTTTTTTTGTATGAAAATTTGTAATCTCAATGGTGTGAGGAATTAATGAAACGGATGCTAGAGTATTTTTGATATCTACAACTGTTAAACTGATACCATCTACTGCAATAGAACCTTTTTTCACAACATATTTTGATAATTTCTTTGGAACTTCAAACCAAACTTGAACTTCTTTTGGTTTTTTCGTAATTTTTTTAATGATTCCAACACCATCTACATGACCTAAAACAAAATGACCTTCCAATCTTTCACCTGCCTTTAAGCTTCGTTCTATATTCACAATTCCACCAACTTTTAGATTACCAAGATCTGTTTTTTTCGTAGTCTCTTCAATCATTTCAAAAATACAACTAGATTTGGATAATTTTGTAGCAGTAAGACAAACACCATTTAGAGCAACGCTCTGACCAATTTTCAACCCTTTGGAATGCTTTCCGAGATTTACAGTCATCTCAATGGCACTTCGATTTTTAGTATTTTTTGAAATCTTTTCAACCTTACCAACTCCTTCAACAATTCCTGTAAACATCAAAGTTAACTGTTAGATATGCGTATAAAATGATTTAGATGATTATGACTGAATTATTTTGAATTATATTCATAAAATTCATCTTCACAAAATTGATGAAATATAGTAGAACCATTTTCTTTAGCATCATTTTTTATTTTAGCCATGTCTTTGTTTAAAACGCCTTGTGCAGCTAAGAATGCATCATCGTCCAGTCCTAATTTTTCAAATAATCTCGATTTTGCTATAGGAATTTCTTTAAGATTTGGATCAATTACTTGAGTCTTATCATAAAATTCAATTGCCTCTTGATAATTTCCAAGATGGCTAAGAGATATAGCTTTATTCATCAAAGCTGTCACATCATTTGGATCTATGAGTAGTGATGTTTCATAACATTCAAGAGCATTTTGATGTCGATTTAGTTCATTTAGTGCCAAGCCCATGCTATTTAGTGCCCATATATCTTTGGGATTTGTAGAAAGGATTTGTTTGCATAATTCTAAAACTTGTTCATATTGCTTTAAATTTTCTAGAGCATAGATCTTATTTTTTAATGCATATGTATCAGAATTTTTAATTTGTAAAACTTTATCACAATATTCAATTGCTTCTTCATATTTTTTTAGATAAATCAAAGACAATGAAATATTCTGAAGTCCAACCATGTCATTAGGAGTTTTTTCTAAAAGATTTTTACAATAATTGTACATTTCCTCATATTTTTCCGCTTTAAACATCCTAGTAATCACATTTGTAGGATCTAAAAGATCAATCATTTTATATCATTATAATGAAAATTCATTATCTTTAACCTATTCTGATAAGAAAAATTGAAAAATGTGAAGAATGGGATTATTTTAGAACTTTACGAAGTGTTTCATTCAAAACTTTGGAATAACTATATGATGATTGTTCCTGTTGAATCAATTTTGCTTGACGAAGTCGTAATTTCTTATCAAGATCCTCATCAATCATGATTGTAACACGTTTACTCATTTGAAAAATTTTATGAAATTTACAATATAACACTATATGAAATGTTCCAAAAATGGGATTAATCCTGAATAACAGAAATGACGATATCCATTTTGAACGGTTTCTGAATAAGTGGTATGTTTAGCTTTTCTAATTTTTCTTCAGTATTATAATCACTATCTGCAGAAACAGCAATAATTCGTGCTTTGGGGTCAATATCTTGAATTTTTTTAATTGCATAGAAACCACTGCCATTAGGCATGTTAAGATCTATTAAAACAACATCAGGTTTTGTTTCCTTGAATAGTTTAACGGCTGTGCTTCCATCAAATCCATTGCCAATTACATTAATTCCGTTTTCTTCAAGAAATTCACTGAATAATCTAACAGTATCTTCATCATCATCAATAACAATAACAGATTTTGACATCTATGGTAATAAAAAAAGGAGTGCTTTAATATTTTCCATAATTTAGAAGTCCCATATGGGAGGAATAGATAGATTAGTTTCCAATGCATTATCAGCGGAAATTAAGAAAGAGATGGATATGGAACTTCTTAGTAAAGTAGAACGTGAATTATTTTTAGAGCATGGAATGTCAATAAAGCTCTCAATTGAACATTTTCAAAAATTTATTGATGTTTTGAAGAAAAATTCAAATCTTGATATAAATAAATTTGAAAGAGATTGTATTGGTAAAATTCTTAAAATAAAAAAAATAGATCAGAAATATTTTGTAACTATCTTAGATTCTAATTTATCAGATTTAATCTTGGGATTTTTTGGAGAGAATGATTCTAGAAGTATCATTACAACTCTTTTAGAAAAAGAATTTACTATTCCACAAATCTTGAAGGAATCTAAAGCTCCTAAAACATCAGGATATAGAAAAATTGAAAATATGATAATCAATGGATTAATTATTGAAACTGGTAAAATACTCAGTGAAAGCAAAAAAATATCAAAGATTCAATGTGTTTTTCAAGAAATTAATTTAGAAATTAAAAAAGGAAAAACTATCGTTAACGGAATCATATCACAGAAAATAATGGAACAAAGCACCAGTATGAAATCAATACTTGATACAATAACTGCATAAAAGTAACTACTTTACTAATTCAAGAAGAGATTTTGCTTGTTTAAAATGAACCTCATCTATCATTTTTCCATCAACAGTAGTGGCTCCTTTACCTTTCTTTGTTGATTCAAGATAAACTTTGCAGACTTTTTCTGCCCATAAAATTTCACTTTTATTTGGATGAAACAATTTGTGTACCACAGAAATTTGATCTGGATGTATGATGCTTTTTCCTGAATACCCCAAACTTTTGCCAAGTTTGCAATCTTTTTCAAATCCATTTGAATCTTTGAGGTCTTGCCAAATAGCATCTATTGCTACAACTCCTGCAGCATGTGCATCAACGGGTATTTTTGTTCGAGAATATGTAGCACCTTCTGCTTCTTTTGTGTATTCAACACCCAAATCATTGAGTAGATCAAAAACTCCAAAGACTACAGCAGAGATTCTTTTTCCAAAAGATGCAATATTATACGTGTTTACTACACCTTCTGCAGATTCAATAGAAGGAATTATTTGAATTGGTTTTAGTTTTTTTGATTTTTCTAATTTAGATAACATCTTTTCAATTTTTTGCATTTCTTTTACATTGTTCACCTTAGGAATTACAATTCCATCAATTCCTTTTTGAATTATTTCTTTGAGGTCAGAGGGAATTTTTCCCGAAGTAGGTGAATTTGTACGTACAAAAATTGAAGACTCGTATGATTTTCGTGATTTTAATGCAGATTTGATAAGATTTCGTGCATTGGTTTTTTCATTGTCTGGAACTGAATCTTCAAGATCAAAGCAGACAATATCAGCTTGTAATTTTTTTGCTTTTTCAAGAAATCTGAGATTGTTCCCTGGAACAAAAATGAGGCTTCTGAAAAGCTGTGTCATTAAATGATTAAGTGCTCTCTGGCTTCATTAAGATTTTGCCAAAGAGACCTTTTCCAGTTAACATCTTTGTATGAGCCTCTGCTGCTTGCTCAAAGGAATATGTTGAATCAATTGTAGCTTTAATTTTGCCTTGACTCATCCAATAGAGTGCTTGATCTAATTCAGCTTTGGTTCCTTGTGTTGAACCTAAGATGTTTGTTCCTTTAAAGAAAATATGTCTTAGATCAGTTTTTGCATTATATCCTGTTGTTGCACCACATGAAACTAGTGTTGCACCATATTTTAGCAGTTGAAGTTGTTGGTTCCAGTGTGTTTCACCAATATGATCAAATGAAAGATCAATTCCTGGTGCTTCGCCTTTTTTCTTTGCAAGTTCTTTAGAAATTTTATACACTTCTTTACTCCAATCTTCTTTTCGATGATCAACTGCATAATCGGCTCCAAGTTCTAGACATTTGTCTAGTTTATCAGGGCTTGCTGTTGCAATTACATCACAATTGTATAATTTTGCAATCTGAATTCCAAAGCTTCCTACTCCAGAACCACCACCCATAATTAAGACGGTTTGACCTGGGGTAATTTTGGCTCTACCAACTAACATGTGCCAAGAAGTAAGTAAAGTCATGGATGCTGCTGCTGCATCATCATATGATACACCTTCTGGAATAACTGAGACATTTACTTCTGGTAAGTGAGTTACTTCTTGAAAAGCTCCCCATGTTGGACCAGTTTGAAATCCCCAAATGGTTCTTTTAACACAATCAAATTCTCGTCCATCAGTACATGCTTTACAAACTCTGCAAGACATGTTAGAATGAGATACTACTCTATCTCCAACTTTGATATTTTTAACATCGTCACCAACTGCTATTACATCTCCAGCTGCATCAGATCCTGATACATGTGGCAAAGGAACAGCAACTGGTACTCCTCTCATACCCCAAATATCATTATAATTAAGAGCCGCAGATTTAACTTTAAAGACTACTTCATCTGCTTTTGGTTTTGGATCATCTATATCCTGGACTTTAAGGATTTTAGCATAATTATCATCTGGTGCGTATTCATTGTATACAACTGCTTTCATGAACTAACCCATACGTTACCTATAATTATATTTTTTCTGGATTAGACACGATTTATCTTAAAATCACGTTTTGGTTGCTGAATTGAAAGCAAGATTTGTTTGAGTTGATCATCAGATATTTGGCCAGGAAGTTTACCTTGAGTTGCCATTCCAATCAAATATTGTTCAACTAGATCTGATAATTCAGATTTTACCATTTTGATATTGTTTAGTCTCAGTCTAGCTTCAGGTGAAAGAATCTGTTTTAGAATCTGTTCTTTTTGTGCAGATGATTCATTATTCTTGTTATCGTATGGTAGTTCTTCATTAGATTCTGGGAAACTCATTTTGAATCTACGTGTAAACTTTCAATTGAGGATTTACAACGATTAGTTCTTTGAGGATTTCAGTAGCTAGTCTATCTAGTTTTTGCATTCCATGTTTAGAAATGATTCTACCTTTCTTCTCAACTTTTTCTAAATAACCAAGTTTTTCTAATCCCTGAATAGCATTTCGAATAATTGCACCACCTGCATCTTTGTGATGTGCAGCACCATATCCAGATGGTTTACCACCACCATAATCTTTTCTTAATTCATTAATTCCAATAGGACCATTAAAGTAAATTTTTCTCATAATTGAGGCACATCTAGTATACCACCAGTCCCTCTCTTGTGGAGGTTTATCAGCATGAGCCCCAGTTTTTACAAATGGAATCCAAGTAGGTGCAGGAATATCTTCATTCTTGAGAATTTCTGCTAGTCTTTTTATCAACACATCTGCTGGTACATCGTATACCTTTGCCATAAAGTGCAAAAATCGATAATCGTCTTATAAATCATAGAGATATTGTGTCTAGTCTATTCAAGATAATTTAGTATAAAATTCTTAGATCGCGGTTATAACTTTCATAACTTCGTTAAAATCAACAGGCTTGTTGTGTACGGACAATATTGAAAATTGCTTTAATTGATTTAAAATGTTTTCTTCAACCAATCCTGTTGTAACAATTATCTTTGTAGTTGAATTTTGTAATTTTTCAAGGGCATAAAATCCATCAAATTCAGGCATTGACAAATCTAATAGTAAATAATCAGGATTATACTTTGAACACAATTCCACAGCTTCTTTGCCGTCATATCCCACTCCAACTACAATATTTTCCAATTCAAATAGATCAGTGAATAATTCAGTTAATGCAACTTCATCATCAACTATTACTACTGTTGTCATTCTCTTCTCTTTGCGGAATTTTAATTATAAATGTAGTAGGGTTATTGTTTACAGAAATAGTTCCATTATGTTGAGTTATGATATTTTTTACACTTGCAAGTCCTAATCCTGTTCCTTTTTGCTTTGATGTGATTAGTGGATCAAATATTTTTTCAAGCGGTCTAATCGTAATTCCCGCACCTGAATCTGTTACTTTAATTATTATTTCAGTACTAGTTTTTGATATGGAGACGTCTATCTCTCCAATATCTTCAATAGCCTGAATAGCATTATAAATTAAATTAATCAATACAATATTCATTTTACTTTCATCGCCAATCATAAAAATTTCATCACCAGATGTTTTGATTTTTACTCCAGTAGGGACATCCAATGAAGTTAAAACTCTACTTAAAAGATCTGATAGATTGAATTTTTGTGATTCTATCGGGGTGTCTCTCAAATAATCTAATACATCATTAAGTTGATGTGTTATTCTGTTTATCGAACTGCTAACTCTTTCTATTTGCTTTTCATCAAGAATATTTTTTCGTTTTAATAACTCAAATTCATTTTGTATTATTGAAAGGGGATTTCGTATATCATGAGACATTCTAGATGACAGTTCCCCGATGGCGCCAAGTCTTTCTGCATGAAGCAATTGTTGAGTAAGATTTTTTTGTTTAGTTATATCATTTCTAACTGAAACATATTCAAAAATTTTTCCATCTTTGTCTACAAATGGAATGACAGTTGTGTTATTCCAAAATAAAGTTCCATCTTTTGCAGTGTTACAAATTTCGCCATGCCAAATCTTTCCCTTAGAAATTGTACTCCATAAATCTGCATAGAAACTAGGAGGATGCATTTTAGTGGATCTCAGAAGATCTTGACGTTGACCAATTAGTTCTTCTTTTGAATATTTAGAAACTTTACAGAATTTATCATTTGCATATTTGATTTTTCCATTTTTATCAATTATGCTTACTATTGAAGATTCATCTAATGCTTTTCTTAAATTTTGTTGTAAGGATAATTGAGTTTCAATATCAGTAGTTTTCTTTAAATGATTTAACATAAATTCAAAAGATCTGGATAATTCACCAATTTCATCTTTTGAGTAAATATCAGTTTTTACATCTAAATTGCCATCAATAATTTGTTTTGATGCATTTTCAAGTTTTTGTATTGGTTTTAGAATAGATTGTGAAAAGAAATAACCTAAAACAAGGAAACCTGCAACTGTTATAGCGATGGATATTCCAAGTAATGAAATACCAAATAATATATCCTTAAAAATAATTTCCAGAGATATATCTACATCAGTAGTTGATTCTTCTACAATTGATTGGTGTTCTAAGTTTCTACTTTCAAGATATTTCATTAGACTTTTCTGATAAATTTCTTTGTTATTCTTATATTCTTGAGATTCTAAAATTGAAACAGAATTTTTCAAATTTCCATTTTTTACAGATTCAATTGCTTCTAATTCTAGATATACAAGATTAGAATTAGCATCATTTACGGAAATAAAAAAAGCTTTTTCAATATTATTTCCCAAGTCTAATGCTTTGGATATTTCTTCGGATAACAATGGTTCAATTTCAAAATATCTTTTCTCCCATTTTTCATCTCCAGTGAATGCATAATTTCGAGCAGATTGGGTTAACATTTCATCATAATATTGTATTTTATTTGCATGTAACAGTAATTTTTCAGATTTCTTTAGAGCCTCGAGATTGTTATCCAATAAATTAAGATGTTCAGAAGTTTCCTGTAATTGAAAAATGGAAACAAATCCCATTGACCCGATAAAACATCCTATTAACAAAAATCCTACAAAAAGCTTGATTTTAATTTTCATGCAATTATTCGTTTCAAATTGTATATTAATGACAGTTTATTTTTTTAGAAATTATTTTAGAAGTAAAAAGGAAATTATCCTAGAAATATATAAAAAATGGTTTAATCAACAACTTTTGAAATAGCCGTAGATATAATTTTCCGATAAGTATGACCACATAGATTGCAAGAGATTCTAATAGATTTGACAGATGTTCTGCCCATTCTAATTCTAGAATTTATTCCAGGAGCAATAAATGACTTGCATTTTTTACAAAAAACTATTCTAAGTTCATAAGGCATTCGAATTTTATGTCTAGAACTAATCCTCCTAGCAAGATATGCTTGACGCTCAGAAAGCTCAGGATTTATTTTTGCATTAGTTATTGCATTTTCTATAAGAATTTGCATTCGTTCCATTGCAATTTTTCGTAAGGATGATTTCACATTACTTTCTGAAATTCCACCTAAAAATTAGTTCTCATTATAATGTAAAAATGCAGTCAGCGGGATTCGAACCCGCGTCACAGGGTTGGAAACCCCGAATACTAACCAGGCTATACTATGACTGCAACAGAATGAAAATTTTAGTTCCTACATAAAAATGGTTTTTTCGCACTCATAAAGTAGTCTGGCAACTACAACATGACCTTCAAATGATTCATCACCAATAGAGTACAATTCAGTAATTTTGTTTTCAACAAAATCAGAAAAATGCCCTTTTTGAAATCCGCCAATAACAATACAGGAATTATCTGATATCTTAGATGCAATTTTTTCATATGAACTGGATTTTCCTTTTGTAGAAAAACCAATTACATTAGATGGATTAATTTCATCAAGGAGTTCTGAAAATGTTTTTTCTTTAATTTCTAGTAATACTTCATTATTTGCTTTAATTTTTTTTTCTTGATAGAGTTTTTCAATTACCCCTTCAAATCTATGATAAGATTTGGGAACGTGAACATTTTGACCAAAGTAAATTACTTTGTCATCAACAGTATGAACGTAAATTTTTATTTTATTTTGAAGGTATAATGGAATTGTGGTAGCCTCAAGTATTGAAAAATGTACTAAATCAGGTCTTCCTCTCTTCATTTCATTTTCAATTCCTTTCATAGCAGCAAAATGCCATGAATTATCTAGTAAAATTTCTGAGGAATGTTTACCAAGTTTTCTTGCATGAGAAATTACTGAAGGATGATCTTGTAGATCATATGGTACAAGTTCTAATGAAGATTCAGATAATACTAAAGAAATCATTTTAATTTATCATTTCAATTTGGTTTTTAAATTCAGTCCAACTAGATTTTGGTATCCCATCACTGTGGATCAATCCTGCGCTGCAGATATACTGATTTAATCTCTCAATCACATGTTCACTGCTTCCAAAACCAGAACCTCCAACTGTTAATTTATCCTCACCAATTTCATATTCTTCAAATAGGCATGTTCCATCAGGTCTATCATATTGCCTGTACCAGGTAAAAAATTCTAATTCAGTTTCATTTTCAGTATAAAATTCAAATGATTTTTCTAAAAATTCTGTTTGTTCAGTAGAATTTCCTCCAACAAAATCAGAAGTACTCCAACTAAGTTCAAAAATTCCCACTTTTTTATCTCCTACTAAATCAAATACTTGCTGTAGATCTTCTTTTGCTTCCTGTGGGGTTTTTACGATGTCATTTAGAGTATCAACTGGTGAGTAAGAGAATGCAACAAAATCACCAATTGCCAAATCAGTCACAATGTATCGCAGATTTTTGTTTATTACTTGATGTAAAGCAAATGAATTTCCAATTTTTACGTCAGGATGTTTTTCTTTAGTTTTCTCATAAACTCCATTGAATAATTCCTTGTACACAGGTATATTCTGTTCATTAAATCTAAATTGAGATTCTGTTTGTCCTGAAAGAATTACAGTATCAATGATATCATATCGGGATAATATTGCATCAAGTACACTAACAACTCTATCTTCTCCAATTGAAATAATTGGTGGTTTTCCAATCCAGTTTGGGAATGGTCCTAGTGTTTCACCATTAATAACAGAAAAGTAAAGAGTGACTTTGAGATTATTTTTTTTATTAAAACTCATCAATGCGTCTGATTGCTGCCAATCAAATTCTCCACGTACTGGTTCAACTAAATTCCAAAAAAGATACACGTTGCTTCTTCCAATTCCAGAGCTTGCAGCTTCGGAGTAAATTTTATCCAGACTCTGTAGAGTAACTGATTGACTAGGAGAATTAATTACAAGACCAATTTTTTCATTAGTTTTTTGTGGAGATATATCAGAATTTGGTATGACTGAAACTACCGATAATATTCCAATTATTACGGCTATCCCTGCAATTATGCCTAGAAGTTTCTTATCCACATGGATTCAAAATGAAAAGGAAGTAAAAAAGTTGTGATTCTGTTATCTATCCAGAAGTACAACCACTGTATCCGCATTCAATGCAAATACTACAACCCTCTACGAATACCAAGTTATTCTTACATGTTGGACATAGACGATCTTCAGAAACCTCTTCATGTTTTAGAGGCTCCATAATGATTTCTTCATCATGAACTTTTAATGCAAGTGAAGCATTGACTTGTGATTTGATGTAAGGATTTGTGATGTTTTCAGTCACAAATGCAGTCATGTATGGACTTGGTGATACCTCAAAGATCTTTGTTGCATTATCACTTGTCATGTGAAGAACTTGTTTGTGTCTAGAACCGTCACGATAAACAGTCATTCCTTTTAGTCCTAGTTCATGTGCAAGCAAATATGCAGACTTTACATCTTCAACTGTTACATCATATGGCATATTGATTGTTTTTGCAATTGCATTTCCAATCCAGTCTTGCCATACACCTTGAGCCATAAGATGATCAGCCCAGTGTATATCCATTGCAGTAACAAATACATCTTGCATCCATTGAGGAATTTCTTCTAATCCTTTCAATGATCCATAGTTGTCTGCTATCTTTTCAAGAATTTCATCTGTATAGAGACCTTCTTCTTTGAGTGCTTCTTCTAGAATTTTGTTTGTATAGAAGAATCTTCCAACAGTTACTCTCTTCTCAAACACAAGAGCAAATGCAGGTTCCATCCCATTTGAACAGTCTGCAATCATGGATAGTGTTCCAGTTGGAGCTACAGTGGTAGTCAATACATTTCTGATACCATGTTTTTTGATTTTGTCAATCAGTGGATCCCATTCATAAGAATGAGATGTTTTTGGTTTCTCATAGTATCCTGAAATAGGAATTTTACCTTCTGGGTATTCTGTTTTAGAACAGAGTGGGAACTCACCACGAGATTTAGCAAGTGCTACACTTTCTTCCATTGAATAGTATGATAGGGCTTCAGATAGTTTTGATTGTAGTTCATATCCTTCTTGAGAATTGTATGGGATTTTTAGCTTGTATAAGAGATCAGCTACGCCCATTACTCCAAGTCCAATACGTCTAGACTCTTTTGATGCTACATTAATTTCTGGTACTGGATATGTATTGACATCAATGATGTTATCCAAGAATCTTGTAGTCTTTCTGATTGTTTCTTCATATCTTTGCCAATCAAATTCATAAGTTCCATCGGCTTGTCTCTTTACAAGATTTACCAAGTTGATAGAACCTAGATTGCATGACTCGTATGGATAAAGACTTTGTTCACCACATGGGTTTGTTGCCCTTAATGGTGCTTTTCTTGCTTTTGCAAATACATTGTATTTGTTAATTTGATCAAAGAAGATCAATCCAGGCTCTGCACTCTTCCATGCAGAAAGTGCAATTAGATCAATGAGCTGATGTGCATTGATTTCTTTAACTGGTTTTTTATCACGTGGACTACGTAGTACATAGTTGCCATCAGAAGTATTTACTAGTGCATGCCAAAAGTCTTCCCAGATACCAACACTGACATTGAAGTTCTCTAAAATGCCTGGTTCTGTTTTGTTTGTAATGAATTTTTCAACATCAGGATGCCATGCTTCAATAATTCCCATGTTTGCACCACGTCTTTTTCCACCTTGTTTGACTACCTCAGTCACAGTATTGATGATATTCATGAATGAAACTGGTCCTGATGCAACACCTGAAGTAGATGCTACAATATCGCCTTCCTCACGAAGATCAGAATAATTAATTCCTACACCACCGCCTGACTTGAAGATTAATGCTGCATCAGAGGTTGATTTCATGATTTGTTCCATTCCATCTTCCATTCCAAGTACAAAGCATGCAGATAGTTGGCCCAATCTACCACCTGCATTCATCATTGTTGGTGAATTTGGTAGAAAGTCTTGTGCAACCATCAAATCAAAGTACTCAGTGATTTTGTCTGCATAACTATCTAGTTTCTTTCCTGCAAGTAATGTCAAAAGATCTTTGAAGCTTACCTTCATTTGACCTTTGTTTGCAAGAGTCACGTAGTGATTGATTAAAGATCTAAAATGCCATTTGTTGAGGAAATAGTCTCCTACTTTGAATTTATAATCAAATGCATCTAGTTTTTCAAGATAAGAGTTTGCTTCTTCTACATCTTGTTTGATATTTCCTGATTTATCAAAGAGTTGTGAATCATATAGAATATCGCCGATTCCTACAAGAATTGCAACACGCTCAAACATTTGAGTTGGTGATTCAATAATTTCACTTTTTGAATTTCTGAAAAGATATCTTGATGCCAGAACTCTAAGACAATTCAGGTCAAACTTTTTAGAAACTGGATCAAGTGCCTTTAGATTTAAGACCTTCATTTTCTCTTCTCTTAGTTTTCTTCGCTCATGTCTGTAAACGATGTATGCTTTTGCAATATCGCTATTTCCACTATCAATTAAAGTAGATTCTACAATATCCTGGATATCCTCAACAGTAGGTGCCCTAGTGCTTGTAAATCCTTGTTCAACTAGTTTGTTTACTACATTTGCTGCTAGTTGATCTGCCATACCACGATCGGCTTTAGAGGTGGCGGCCAATGCCCGAAATATGGCATTTGAAATTTTATTTTGATTGAAAGCCGTTACTGCGCCACTGCGCTTACGGATCTCATTGATCGTATTTTCAATTTGTGTATTGTCCATTATAATCTCCCCTCCATGCTTAGAAATTATATGGATATAACTTGTGTGCTCGAAAAGTTTTGATCTTGTCCCGTTAATGAGTCAATTTTTTTAACACCGCTACTATGAATTTCATACTGGCATAACTTTCACAGTAACAACGAAGATCGCCACATCGGATTCTGATCTAAAAGATTTGAAAAATGATCGTTACTAGTTTTTCATATACGAATTTCAGACAACATATGGAGACTTGCACTTTGGACACTTGTCATCAAATGGTTCATCCTTAAATCCACATTCACCACATATTGCAATTTTTCTAACAGGCTTGAAAGAAGTTGTAAGAGAGGATGTTTTCTCTAGTGATTTTTTGATATCTGCAACTTTTGCATCGCTATCAATTTGTAAAGTCACGAGTAATCCTCCACTTAGAATTTTTGAAAGCTTGTTGGCCTCAGCTATAGGCTCACTTTTGTTAGTATAATTGGCAATTTCAGAGGCATTAATCACTATTCCTTGAGAATAAGAGTCACTTTCCATTGAATTTAAGGCAGAATTTTTGCCATATTTTTCTCCATCCAAAGTAGCAAAACGGATTGATGCTTCAGTTTCAGTCATACAAATTGCAACAGTATCACCTAACTCTTTGCCTTTTTTGGCCCCAACATCAACTGCGGTTTCAATTACCTTATGAAGAATATCACGTCCTTCTTTGTTATCTTGGAACCCAAGTATGTTAAAGACAGATTCTTTGAGTCCTACTAGATTTACAACAAGTGAAACAGAACTTCTCTGCATGTATTGGGTATTCTTTGCAAGGATTGGGTTTAGTCCTCTTCTTGTAAGATCTGAGATCTCTTTCTTTCTTAATGCCATAGATGCTAGTGCAGGTTTCATTAATAATGCAAGTCTAGCTCTAAAGTAAGTTTCATCTTTGTTTGATTCAAATGCAAGTCTTGGAAGATTAATTGAAACTGATTCCAAATTAATTGAAAGTGGAGATGTAACTTTTGTAGATCCATTTGTGACACCAGAGCTAGAAGTTTGACCTTTAGCAAACATTACGTGTCCACCAATAGAAATTATTTCAGCTATTGATTCTGAAACATCAGTAATTTTTCCCTTGTCAGCATCAATTATCAAACCAATTTTTGGTATAGGTGTAATCTTTGTATAATTTTTGTATGCATTAATAATTGAATTAATTATTTTTGCATCAGTTCCTAATTGTAATCTAATTGAAACCTTTGTACTTGTTTTGTTATATTTTGCAGTTGTAGATGCTGTGGCAAATGCATCTGTAAGTTTTTGTTCTAATTCTGGAAGTGATTTTGAATGCTTTGTGAATAATTGCACCAAGCCATCAATTACAACTTCTTGTGAAGCTTCTTTTGAAAGAAGAGCAATAACGATAGATAGTGAACTTGTAATCTCATCGAGTTGTTTTGATGCAGGAATTCTTGATACATCAAGATATTTTCCGCCAAGATTAATTCCATCTTCGATTAATTCTTTTACATTTACAAATATTGTATCAGGAATCATAGACCAAATTCCAGGATTAGTAATATGCAAATCTCCAGAAAGATGAGAGTCTGCTACATCTTTTGGTAGGATGTTTGTAAGTAGGTGTTCAGCAAAAACTCTTTGTCCTGTGTTAAAGAGAAGTCCTTCAGCACCGTTATCGACATTATCTAAATTAGAAATCATCTCGTGAACATCATAAACAGGCAGGCCTAGGCGTGCAAGTTTATTCCTATATTCCTCATGACCATGCTCAAGTAGAACAGAATTCACCATTTCTCTGATAAGTGAGCCTGTAAGATAGGTAGTCTGATATTTGTAAATTCTATTTTCAACTTCTTCAGTTATTTTTTGTGCAAGCTCCAATGGGAGACTTCCTTCACGAACTAGTGATTGAATAATTTTGTGAGAATTAAATTCCTCAATTGATTGGTGTGATGTTCTGACATACATTTTTCCACTTTCAATAATTGATCTTTCTTCAATTTGTCTTGCCAAACTCAAAACAAGTTTTCCAAGATTTGTAATTGTGTATCGTCTTTCAGATTTGTTTAGTGCAACAAGTGATTGTCTAAGTAGTTTTCTCAAGTGGTATGCAAATTTTCCACTCTCTTTTTTTGATTTGAATCCTGCCAGAGATTTTAATTCAGAATAAGTCAAAGGTCCTTTAGAATTTAAGATTCTAAGAATATCTATTCTGTTGGGACTGGCCATAACAGAGAAGATCATTCTGACACGTTTTGATGTAGATTGTAAAATACCGCTTCTCTTTGGTGAAGAGTCAGAGTCTAGATCAGATTCTAAATCTAAGTCGTCATCTTCATCGATACCAGCATCAAGATCTAATTCTAAATCTTCATCACTCATTTTCATGTTTTTTTTCTTGACTAAGGAGTAAATAAGACTTGTGACTAGATCATTTTTGAACATTTTGGATCAGTTTGGTAATTCGTAGATTAAAAATTTGAAACCCTAATGGTTATTTTTTTAAAAAATCTAAAAAAATGATCCATTTGAGGATCTTTTTTGATCAGTTTTCTTGAACATCAAGTGAAAATTCTGATGTAGAAAGTTTCTGTCCACATGATGGACATTTGCCATTAGTTGGATTCATAACATCTTTTAGAGATTTTAGCATTTTCATATTTGTGATCTTCTCTCCACATTTACCACATGTAATTTCAACAGACATGTAGATGATCAGCTATACAAAATTATTAAGAATCAGTTTTGATTTTTATTAATAATTCAAACAAATTATTTTACTGCTTTTTAATGATGATTCCACAACCATCTTCAAAGCCAGTAATTTTAGCCCTAGTTCCAATTGGAAGATCTGCAGGGGTTGCAATTCCTGCCATAAATCCAGAAATCCTCAATTCCACATCATCTAGTTGAAGGACAACAAAGGCATATGGAGTGTATTTTTCAAAGCCTGCAGGGGCCACAGTAATTATGGTATATGTGGCAATTGAGCCTACACCATCTAAAATTACATCTTCAAAACCCTGACTGCCACATTTTAGGCAATAATATGCAGTCGACAAATGAAGATATCCACATTTGGTGCATTTGTGAGTTAAGAGTTTGCCTTGTTTGGCATATTCAATTAGTTGTTCTTCAATAGTCATGTTATACACTTTGGAATACGTGAACTGCACAACTTGCGCCAGTTGCACCAAAGTTATGAGTTAAACCAATTTTTGCATCTTTAACAGTTCTTGCACCAGCTTTTCCAGTTAGTTGATCAAATACTTCTACTACTTGCCCAACACCTGTTGCACCAATTGGATGTCCTTTTGATTTAAGACCACCTGATGGATTAATAGAAATGTCAGAATTTAATTTTGTTCTACCTTCACGAACAGCCTGAATACCTTTTCCTTTCTCAAAGAAACCCAAGTCTTCAGTGTCAACAACTTCTGCAATTGTAAAGCAGTCATGTACTTCTGCAAAGTCAATATCTTTGGCAGTTATTCCTGCCATTTTGTATGCGTCTGCTGCTGCAAGCTTTGTACTAGGAATTGTTGTCATGTGTTCACGTCCTTGTAATGCTGCAGGTGATCCACCTCTACCAGAACCAATTACTTCAATATAGTCACCACCATGTTCTTTTGCAAATTTTTCAGAACAAAGAATAACAGAGCTTGCACCATCAGAGAATGGACAGCAATCATAAAGTTTTAGAGGACTTGCAACTACTGCGGAATTCATTACATCTTCAATTGTAATTTTCTTTTGCATGTGAGCTTTTGGATTTAGGAAACCATTATCATGATTCTTTACTGCAACTGCTGCAAAGTCTTCTTCAGTTGCATCAAACTCATTGAGGTATGCTCTTGCCATAGATGCAAACAATCCAGGAAATGATGCACCAGCTTGACCTTCATAGAAAAAGTCTGAACAATATGCAAAGTAAGTTGTTGTCCATTCAGTTCCTGTGTGAGTTACTTTCTCAACACCGGTAACAACTAGACAATCATAAAATCCTGCTGCAACATTGGCATAAGCTTCTCTAAATGATACAGAGCCACTTCCACATGCAGATTCTATTGTTAATGATGGTTTATCTGGAATTCCTAATCTACTCATTAAGACAGGACCAATATGGACCTGTTTGTCAGCAACACCAAAGACGTTTGAAATGTAAGATGCTTTGATGTCTTTTGGAGAAATTCCTGCGCTTTCTATGGCTGCAACTGATGCCTGAGTAGTGATATCAGCAATACTTTCGCTTAATTTTCCATATTTGGTACTACCAGCACCAAGAACGCAGACCTTTTCCACAAATGTCACTGACCCAAGTCCCTATAAAAATTGTTTTAGTAAATTCATCATTGAGGAAGCCATCAAAGAGATCATCACTTCGAACTGTACAGGTCAAAAAGCCAATCATTAGACACATAGCAAAAACTACAAAGTCAAAAACTAGTATCTTCAAAAAAGAAATCATACAATATTTGGATTCAAATGGGTATCTTTCCTGGTCAGCAAAAGAGAGAAAATACATCATTCTTGGAACAAACTCTCCAAAAAATGGACTTGTGTCATGTCCTCAGTGTAATCTTGGTGAATTAATGGTAATTAGATCTAGAACTACAAGAAAACGATTCATGGGATGTTCAAACTTTTACGGAGGATGTAAAGCCTCCTCTCCACTATTACAAAAAGCAAGACTAAGAGCAACAAAAAATCCATGTGATGTTTGTAAATGGCCAATGATAATTTTTAGATATTCAAGAAATCAAAAATGGACTAAACAATGTTCAAACTTTAGTTGTGAAAGCAGATTAGTCAAGCCTTCAAAGTAGAATAAACATCTGTTCTTCTGTTTTTAAGTAACGGTAAATCTTTTCGTGTTTGTTTTACTTTGTTCAAGTCAATCTTTACAAAACCTATTCCTTGTTTCTTTTTCATGTCAAGCAAGATTTTTCCATATGGATCAACTACTAAACTTCTTCCACAATAAATATTTCCAACTTGATCAGGTGCAATTACATAACATCCATTTTCTATTGCACGTGTTTTGTTAATTGTTATCCAGTGTTCCTCTTTCATGTTACCCTTAACCCAAGCTGATGGTGCAATCAATACCTCAGAGCCTGCAACAGCTAAAGATCTTGACATCTCTGGGAATCTTAAATCATAACAGATCATCATTCCAATTTTTCCAAGATCAGTCTTTACAGGCTTTGCAATTTTAGAGCCTGAGACTATTTTATCTGATTCTCTAAATCCTAATGCGTCATAGAGGTGAATTTTTTGGTATTTAGAAATAACCTTACCTGATTTTTCAATGACAAATGAAGTATCATACACACGATCTTTTATTCTACTTTTTTCATAAAAAGAGCCTACAACTTGTATATTATTTTCTTTTGCAGCTTTTGCAATAGTTGTTACAAAATTTCCATTAATCATCTCAGATAAACTTGCAAGTTGTTTTGGGGTTTGAGAAGAGTTTGTGTAAAACATCATAAATTCTGGAAATGCACATAGTGTTGCATTTTTTGCAGCTGCTTTTTCAATATATGAAATAATTTTTTCTAGATTATCTTCTTTTTTGGTTGATGCTTTGAATTGAACAACAGCTGCTTTCATGGAATTGATTAATTAGATCACAATAAAAGGATAAACTCTTGGTACAAACGCTAAATGTACCATTTTCTTCATATCCTGATTTGAGTAAAAGAAATCAAACCGACCATAGTGTGTATGTCAATCCCTGACTGGGGGAATTTTTCCAGTCAATTATTTTTAAAAATAATTAAAGTTGGTTTCCGGCTAAAAACCAATTTTCTTTAGGATTGTCTTCAAAAACAACAATAACATGACTTTCTTTTGTTTTAAGAATCTCCACGGCAGATTTTGTTATTGCTTTTGCATACTCGTCTTTTTGTTCCTGTGTTCTACCAGGATACATTGATACTGTAATCAACGGCATGAAAATTTTAAATTAATTCAGAGATTTATTCGTTCAATAATCTGGCCTGTATCCGTATCTTGTTCCATAGGTAAACTCTGAATTGTGAGTCTTTTTGTAAATATATCCTGTTGCTAAACCTACAACAAATCCTCCAATGTGAGCAAGATATGCTACACTATCACCTGCAATACCAAATCCCCCAATGAAAAATGGTAATAAATTCTGAAAAACTAGCCAAAAGGGCAAGAACCATTTTGCTTTAATGTGCATCATTCTCCAAAAGAAACCCATCATTAGGAATGTCTGAATTCTAGCTTTTGGGAAAATCATCAAGTATGCACCTAGCACTCCAGAGATTGCACCTGATGCGCCAACTGCAGGAACAACACTGCTAGTATCTCCAGCAATGTGAATCAATCCAGCTGCAACTCCCCACATTAGATAAATTCCTAAATATTTTATTTTTCCAAATCTGTGTTCTATGTTATCGCCAAATATCCACAGAAACAACATATTTCCTCCAAGATGCATCAAGCCGCCATGCAAGAAAGTGGAACTAAGTAGAGAAAAGTATGGTTCTTGAGGACAAGAAATTTTTAGTGGTCCTGAACCAAAATCAATATTGAGTACACTTGCTCCAGTAACGCAATTTGGAACAGCTCCCCAATTATAAAATAGATTAAATGCATTCTGATTTGTAAAGTCAAAGAATTGACCAGTGTAAGCAACTTCGACAAAAAATACTAAGACATTGACGATGATCAATCCATATGTTACTGTTGGTCTAAATCCTGGAGGAGTAGGATTTTCATCTCTTAATGGAAGCATTTGTGATTTTGTTTGATAAAAATTTGTATAATAACATTATTCAGCTTGAAATTTGTAAAATGCCTTCTTTTATGAGAAATTGTATTCCTTGGAGAAATGAATTATCATCAATAGTACCATCAGACCACCATGCTGCGTTGTTTTTAATCCATGATGGAATTTCACTAGAGGTAGAAGTATGGCCTTGTTTAGTACTAGGAATTTCCATAATGCCTTCTTTTATTAGAAATTGGATTCCTAGAATAAAAGAATCATCATCAATTGCACCATCAGACCACCATGCTGCGTTGTTTTTAATCCATGATGGAATTTTAGATTTATTATTTTGATTGTTGTCAGATGGTAAGATAACTAAAATGAAATTTCCTCTAGATAATGAATTGCCATCTATGTTTGATAAAACAAAATTTGCAGGACCTGATTGCTCATCACTAAATGTAATTTTATGTGAGTTTGGTTTCTGAGAATTAACATTTCCCACTAGATGTTTTGAAAATATTTCGTTATTTTTTTGGATTATTGACAGATCGTATTCTACTAGTTTTTTTGATTTATCAGAGAATATCTCTTCTAGAGAAATAAAAAATGTAATTTCTTCTCCTGAATGAATTATTTCAGGCTTCCAAGACAGGAATACCTTGTATCTTACATCAGGAGTTGTGAACTCTAGAGGAAATTTGACACTTTCACTGGGTTTAAGTTGAAAATTCATTTTATTATCAGATAATTTCATTGCATTATCACGAATGTCTTTGATTAATTCTTGATTAACTACAATGTGAACAGTTCTATCTTCAAATGAATAGTCATCAATTGTTACTGCTTCATCAGGCAATAAGATGCCATTTACTGTTGAATCATAACTTGTTGAAAGAAAGTCCCCAAATGTATTGGGTATTCTAATCTCTTGATGAATAACACTTAGTTGATCAAAGTCTTGATTCCAGTCAAAAGGCATTGAAAAATCTATAGTGTTTGATTGAAAACTAAATTCATCAATGGTGTCAAAGTAAGATATGACTTCAATTGTTTTTTCGTTATTTAGAAAATCATTTACTTTAAAAAAATTTGTTTGAGCAATACTGATTCCACCTTCCATTTTGATTTCATCTTCAATTACATTAGAATCAGAATTAATTGATAGAATTTTTACCGTATACTCATACAATCCTCCAGACATAAAGACTGGGCCTCTCATCTTTACAGAGTTAGAATTATTTTTCATCCAGCCGCCAAGAAGTGGTTCTTTTATTCCTTCAATTGTAATTTCTTTGGTGTTTTCTGTGATTACTTTGATGTTGAGATTCCCTATTTCATCATGAAAAACATCTTTGAAGATTTGTTTTCCATCTTTTTTTAACTCAAATTCAAATGTAACATGCTCAATTATTGCATCGGTGTTTGTATCAAATAGCCGAAGAGAGATAAATTTTTCAGGATTTTCAAGTTCATATACAGATGGTGTAATTCCTATTGAAAGTGATGCTTGTTTATCTTCAATGGTTACAGGAGGTAAGACTTCCCCACCTAATCCATGACCAAATGCAGTAGAAGTTAATGTAAAGAAAAGAATACAGATTAGTAATACAGCAAAAATTTTCAAGATTTCAGTATCTAATAATTTGTAATATTAAAATTTCTGTATTTAATTAAATGAAAAAAGATGAGAAACGGTTTCCAAGATGACTCCTCATTGTTTCTCACCTAACTATGGCCGATATAATATTTCATAACTAGAATAGATAAAAACAAAATTGGTACATTCGTAGGATGTATTAAAAATAAAAAGAAAAGATTTGGAATAGTCAGCTAATCGTCTTTATCTTGATTAGATTTTTTTCCTGGGAATTTACCGTCATCTATGTCCGGAGTACAGCCAAAGCCACCAAACCATGATGGATTGTTGAATGCTGAAGCGTCTGGAACGTCACGGCAAATTGCCTTTACATCTATTGGAACATCCATTACACCAAAGTAGTTAACAGTTCCAGTAACATGATATCCATAATATCCTGGCTTTGCTAGAATTTGTCTTGCAAAGTAGTGACCTAGATCTCCATGTACACCACTAACTGCTACATCAGTTTCTAAAGGTACAAAACCTTTCTCTACTGCTTTGTTGTATTGTTTGTCATTCTTGTAATAGAATTTGTCAACAGTCAAATCAGCTTCTGCAAGACTTAATCCGGTTCTAGTATCACTGATGAATAATTCCATTGGATGGTTTCCATCATGCTTTCCAGGTTCTTGTGCTGCTGTTGGTTCACTGTTGTGTCCCATGATAACAGTAATCAAACGATATTCTCCATTAGGAAGAGTAAATCCAATTACTTGTCCACCATGAGCAAATGCTTGCTCAGATGCTACTCCTGCTAGAACCATTACAGATGCAATGGATGCTACCAGGAAAAGTTGTGTTTTGTTTGAATTCATTTCAATCAATCCTCATGTTGTGATGAATGTCCTAATCCATCGTTTGTATGGTCGTTATCATTTAGATCATAGATTACATTTCTGCTCAAGTCAACTACTGGTCCATTTTCATATGGATCATCAGCAATGCTACCAAGTACTCTTTGTACATTGATATCCACAATATGTCCTGGCTTAAACTCAATGTCAGCTCCTGAGAGATTTACTAAATCAATATCAGTAACTCTTGGGGAACCACCATTTAGTGGATCAGGAATATGTGCATGGAAAACGCATTGATCACCGTTACCTGCCAATTTTGGCGAAGATACAGTGTTTATGTAGAATAATGGAATTGGTTCCATATGTGTACCTGATGCGTGTTCATCAATGTGACCTGCAATTGCTGTAATTAGTGGTTGATATGTATCATTATCTGGATCACCGCCAGTTTCACCATCAACTAATTCACAAGGTGATGTCAACAAGAAATGTCCTGAAACATAGTTTGGACTAGCATCATACAATGGGAAAACGCCTCCAGGAGGGAGTGTCATACCATCTAGTCTGATGTGTGTGTTGTCAGGAATAGTTCCTTCAGCAACACCTGCTTCAAAACTGTGACTTGCAAACGAAAAACCACCAAATGCTAATGCAATTGTTAGTATCGCAGTACCTGCAATCATAGATATTCTGCTTTGTTTTAAGAAAGTCATTGATAGAGATTTCAGAGATTTATTAAAAACAAAATTGGTACATTAGTAAATTGTACTGGTATGATCATCATAGTAATTTTATAGAAATAGAATAATAAAATAATTGAAATTTTGATTAATGTTACCAAAAAAATTATAAAATTATTAAAAGGTATATTTTTTAACTAATTTTGATATGAAATTTTGATTTTTTATAAAATATTTTTTTTTAGAATCATCAATTTTTATCACAAGGAGTTTAGAATTGATTAATTCTGATAGATTTTGTGAGATTGTAGAAGGAGATTTTTTAGATTTTTTTACGATTTTGCTAAATTCTAGTCCATTATGTTTAATTAATGATAAAATAATATTTTTTGATGTTTCTTTTCTTAAATAACTAATAATTTTTATTTCTTCTTGATTAATTTTTGGTGAGAAAAATCTAGTTTTCTTTTTTTCCCTATGAATTTGAATGACTCCATCTGATTCTAATTTTTCAATATAATGTGCAAGTGTTCCATTTTTAATTCCTGATATGCGAATCATTTCACAAAAATGTATTCCTGGATTTTTGTAAATAATATCTGTTAGTAAAGAAACTCTACTAGACATTAGATAAATTTTCAAAAATTAATTGAAAAAAAGACTGGTTCATTTACCGAATGTACTGGTATAATATGCAAAAAATTGATCAAATTTTGATTATGCCATTAGATATCATCCATTCAATTCCTTTAAGAAATTCTGAATCAGATAACATTCCATCAGACCACCATTTAGCTGTATTTCTTAACCAATCAGGAATTGTATTTTCAGATGTTCCTAGTGATTCAATATCTTTTGGTACATCAATTACATTCTCCTTAATCAGATATTCCAGTCCTATTGCAAAGTCTGAATCATTAATTTGACCATCAGACCACCATGCTGCGTTGTTTTTTACCCAATCAGGGACAGATGATTCAAATGTACCCACCTTAATTGTGCCTACCATCCAAGGATGAAGTGTGCAAAAGTAGTCAAAAACTCCATTATTTTCAAATTTGAATGAATAGTTCTTCGCTGCTCCAATAATTCCACTATCAAAGATTTCAGATACTCCAATGTCAGGAGTTCCTGAGGATACAGTATGTGCAGAGCTATCTTTGTTTTTCCAGAGTACTACTTGGTTAAGTTCAACATTCAATATGGAAGGAACGTAACATGAATCATTTTTTTCACATTCTGGAAGAGATGAACCAATTGAAATATCAACAAAGTGATCACCAATTAATTCCACTTGGGGTTCAGATACTTTGAAAGAAAATTCCCCTGTAGTGTCAAAATTGTTAACATTAGAAATTCGTATGATTGCAGCACCTATCTCATCAAAATTCAGATTTACTGAATCTGTGCCATCAGTTGCTTCTAGTCCTTTCTTTGATTCTATAATTTTTCCATTTAGAAATACATCAAGATCATAAACGTTTTGTGTAATGATAGTATTTGTGATTGGATCATGAAATTCAATATTCATGATAATTTCATTTCCAGGATTAATTTTTCCCTTTGGTAAAAGTGATAAATGAAATTTCCAATCTTCTTCTGAAGACAAAACAATTACTTTATCTCCTGCTTCTAGAGATGCATCTTTCTTTTGAATATCTCTTTTTTTACCAGATTCTATTCCAAAAATCATTTTATCATTATTTTCTGAAGGAATTTCATCAATTAGATTCAATAATTTTTTTGATGAAAGTAAAAAATGGACAACAATTTCATCGTTACCAGAACGATCTATGGTTCCAAAAAATGAAACATCATTAACTGTCATTAGAATTTCATGATTATTGAAAATATCTATTATCTTTGGAATATAATATTCTGCATGAACAAACGGAATTGTTTCAATAAAGTTTTTGTCCCAATTAAATGGCATTTGAGCTGAAAGTTTTTTATTTTTTTCGTCATAATGAAACTCTTCAATCTTATCAAAATATGTAGCAAATGTTAGATCATATGTTATACCATCAATTTCAGAAGTAAATGGAATGAATTCTCCCATGGTAAATAATATTTCAAAAGGGATATCATCACCTGTTACAGGTTCAGAATCAATTGATAAAATTTTGATTTGGACATCAACTAATCCTCCTTTCAAAAAAAGAGGGGCTTCAATTGTTAGGGGAGACTCTTTTGATGCTACCCATGCCCCATTTTGGATAGTTTCACCTAGAAAGTTCAAATTTTTGCTTGGTGTAATTATTGTCTCTAATTTTTCATCAGGTGAATATGCATCAAAATCTACCACCAAGTTACCTTGACCATCAAATACTTTAACATTGTATTCTATTCCATAAACTACTTGTTGTGTGTCATCATTAATTGTTGTAATATCAAAAGTTATTTGATTTTCATTTCCTTTTAGAATAGAAGGATTTGTTTCTATTTTTATTTTTAAATAATTTTCATTAATGTAAAGCGTATCACTTTCTTCACTACCAGAACCACCTGCATATGCAAATTCTGTTAGACTGAAAATTAAAATTAATGAAAAGATTATGAGTAAAAACTTATGATTCATGCTCAATAAGATATTGGAAATAATTTTAATGTTTTAGAAATTTTAGACCTTGATCAATCCAAATGAAATCAAGTATTTGAGACCATTTGCAAATTCAACATCAGTTAAATGTCCATCAGACCACCATGCTGCATTGTTTCTTACCCACATTGGAATGGATGTAATGTTTGCCTCTTCTTCATCTAGTTCTAATTCTTCAGTTTTTGGCATGTCAATAATATTTTCTTGAATTAGATATTCAATTCCTTTGGCAAATTCTGGATCATTGAGTTGTCCATCAGACCACCATGCTGCGTTTTTCTTTACCCAACTTGGGATATCAATATTTGTTGAAACTGGAGTGATACTTGGTCGTGGTGTTTCAACAAAGATTTCAGACTCTGAAGATCTTTGAGATGGTGCGGTAACACCAGTATCAAGCACTAGTGCTCTAGCTACAATTTCTAAACGATCATTTGAAGTATATGGTCTTGGTAAAGTGATATCTTCATACTCGACGTAAATTGTATCACCATCACTAACACGAAGTTTATCATTTTCATCAGAAGAATCATCAAATGTAAGAATGAATTCTCCTGGAAGATAGTTAATGTAATGTGGATGTTCATAGCCTGCTAAGTAATTTGGCACATTTCCTCTCTCAAAAGAACCATGTCTAGGTACTACTTGTTCGAGAATTGCCTCAGGTGCAACTTGGAATGAAAAGTTTACGTCTTGACCTTGTTTATCAAATATGTTAGAGATTACAATCTTGGCTGATCCACGTTCATCAAATCGAATTGGTTCTACACCTTGGCCATCTACAGCATATTGATCCTTTCTGGATTCAACTAATTTTCCATTTAGATAGATATCCATATCATATGATAGGCCCATCTCATGAATATCAGTCAAGCCGTCGTGTACCATTAAGTTAAGATCATAATTTTGATCAACACCAATTACACCTCCCGGTTCAGTCCAAAAGTAAGTTTTCCATTGTCCATCAGGAGTATACTTTGTCAATGAACTAGATGCTGGCTCATTTAAGTGGACATTAGTAACTTGATTCTCAACTTTTGCATGTCCCATTGATTTTACAAATTGAACTCCAACATGGATTCCTGCCATGTCTGAATCAGAATAGACTCTAACATAATTTGTGAAAAATTCTCTGTGGTGCTTCCACAAGTCAGCATCTCTAATGTAAAATGACACTTTTTCATTTATATCATAAGTATCCTTTTTAAAATGAACTTCTCCAGTTTGCCATCCATAGTATGCAGATTTTGTTATTCGTTCATCTTCATTGAATTCCCATGCAACTGTAATTCGTCCATCTTGTATACCAGTTCTTACTAGTGCAGCAATATCATGAGCAGAAAAATTTAATCCATCAGGATCTGCATTTAATCCCGGTGTTTTAACTATAGTCCTAAATGTATCATGAACAGTATATCCTGGTTGACCAGTCATTTTGATTACCCCCATAAAGATACCAGAATCTGGACCAGTTTCAGTAAACTCTACATTATTTACTCTACCTGCATCACTGTAAACATCTATTGGGTTTGTTGCAGTACCAATTTGTTCCATCTTATCAGAATCTTCGTTCCAACCTGGAGCATAAACTAAAACATTGATTCTGTCTGTCCAGCCTAGTCCCTCGTATCGCTCTTGACATTGGCTAAAAATAAAAGTCTCATTTACACAGAATTTCATAATAATACCTGCGGCTTTTTTTACATTTGTAAAACCAGTATCAGCAAAAGCTGATTGTACAGGAATGGATACAATTATTGCGGCTACAAGAATAGAAATTGCCATTAATTGAATAGTTTTGACCATTGTAACATTCAGTTTAAAATAAAATTTCAATAAAAGCCCAATGGTTCATTCGAAAAATGTACCAGAGATCTACTAATTTGGAGTCATTTCTTGAATTTCTTTTAATTTACAAGAATCTGACAAGAATGAAAATTTTCATTCCATTTTGAATGACCTACAAATCTTTTTGATTCAAATTCATTAACATCATTAAATGATGTACTAGTTTTTCCAATTACAGTTCCATTCATATCCAAAAATAAGATAGAAAGATCAACCTGAGTACGTTGAATGTAATCATTATAGTATTGACCAGAAATAGTTACTAGTCCAAAATCATCACGTGTACATGAGAAATTTTTTACGCCCTGAATGGCAGACTTTTCTAATTCTTTAGATTTTGGAACAGTCTTATCTTCATTTATTGATGAATCTCCGTTTTCATATAGAATATTTTTCTGCATTATAGTATATAGTTGAGAATTTACGTATTCGTGTTTAAATTGGCTAATTTTTTTTAAAATTTCACTTGATATCCTGGTTGTAGGTTCAGTTTCATCTAAAGTTAAACTCTTAACATTATAATCAAAATGTTCTCCATGCTCATCAAATACTATTATTTGAACAATTAGATTATCATAGGTACAGGAAGTTAATGCGCCTTTTGAATTATAGTTAAAAAAACATTCTGAATTTTCATTGGGAGTACCAACATAATATGCAGAATCAAATATTTTCTCTTTGTCTGTATCTTCAAATGATTTCCAATAATTATCTAAATCATTTTGATTGTTAAACTCTAAAATTTTCATAACTAATGTTGGTACTTTGAATTTGTAGAAAATTGGCTCATAGATTCGTGTAATATCATTAAAGATGATTTGTACAGAATCTACAACTCCCTCTTTTTCTGAAAATTCATATTCGGTTGAAAAAGTTCTCCATTTTGTTTCTTTAGTAATATTCAAAAGTTCTTCATCATTTAGCAAAAATCTTTCAAGACTCGATTCAAAGGTTTCATCATTTGAAAAAATATTTTTTTCAGGATTGTAATCCAAATATCCTATTTCTCTCAAATAATGTATGGTTCTAAGAAACTGAGAATCAGTAATTTTTCCATCAATCCACCACTCTGCTCTATCCTTTACCCAAAATGGAACTAATTCTGAGTAATTTTGTTTATCTAATTCAGGAAAATCATTAATTACCATTTTGGCAGCATGTTTTAGATTTTCATTAGTCTCCATTTCATCGACTATGAGTTTTTTACTTAGAACTGATTCAATAAATGTAAAAAATTCAGAGTCAGTAATCTCATCATTTACCCATAGTTCAGTTGACTGTCTCACCCAATCAGGAAAGAGTTTTTCCTCTGGATGTTCTCCAAAAGCTTGATTGTGAATAGAAACCAAGATTAAAAGAAAGAATATTCCCAAAAACGGATTAGTCTTTGAATTCAAAATTAAGAAACCTCCTTTGAGAATTTAGATATTACATTCTCAAAATCAATATCTTTAGAGTCATACTTTGCATATTCCACACTTCCACAAAGCAAGAGCCAATTTTTTACTTGGACATATTCAATTGCTTTTGATTCTCTAAGATAGTTTAGTAATTCTTGATTTGTTAATTCTTTATAGATTTCCATATGTTGTGAATAATAATATCTAATTGCCTGGCTAAGAATTTCATATGCATCTTTTCTCTTGTTGTTTTGATATAGAATCCTAGATTTATGTAACATATCTTGTGTTAGTTCTCTGAAATCTATTTGAGGTTTAGAGACTTGTAATAGGGGTTCTTCAAGTTTTCTTTCCAATAATTTTTTGCGCATGAGATATCCAAATACAGCTAAACCAAGGAATACTGGAATCAACAAGAATAGAGATGCATCTTCAAAGTCTTGTAAAGACTGGATTGTTTGTAATGGATTATTCTGCAATGAATCTCTAATATGTCGTGTATTTTCAAACCTTGGTTGTTCATATTTGAAATTATCAAAGATGTTCTTGGATTCTCTTGATGGTTGGGATACTGCAATACCAGTATTTGGCATTGTACCATCAGGTTGCAATTTTTCACCAGATATAATTTCATTAAAGATTTGTGTAGTCTGCTCTGTAAATGCATTAATCATTCTTTCTTGAATCTGTTCCTTATTTAGTAACAAATAGTTTGGAGAGTATTCTCTAAGATCAAATTCACCTTCACCAGTTCTTGCAGCCTCTTCTAATAATGCACGACCCAAAGTAAATTCTTGAGGTGAAAAAATATCATTTGGAATAGCTCCCAAGTTATCCATGGAATATCCACGTTCTAAAACAAAAAGTTCCAAATTTGAATTTGGATTATAATCATATGTTCTGCCTTGGATAATGTATTTGCTATCGCCTATTGGGTCTAACAAAGCTTCTGCAATTTCGATATAGCCATCAGAAAATCGGTCATAATATTTTATTTTATGCTCAAAACTATCTTGTCGAAGATCACGTTGTTCTATTAGTTTTCCATTAAGAATTTGTCCTTCTTCTGAATCAATTGTAATTTTATAATCTCCCATAGCATATTGATTATTGGTAATGAATTTATCATAAATTGGTTTTGCAGATTCTTTTTTGATAAGTTCTTCATAACTTGAAACAATTTCAGCTTCTTGTTTTGTTGAGCTTTGCTCATCTATCTCTCCTTCTATCAACCAATCCATTTGGATTTCTGAATCATCTGCATATACAGGAATTGTAATAAAAATAACAGACATTATTAAAAATATTATTTTAAAATCTATTGAAGATCTGTTCATGAATAATTTCATAAATCCCAAATTTTTATGCAACAATTCTATATCTTCCATAAATAATGTAGATTTCTAGTAACAACAACCCAATTGCAGCAGCTATAAACCAATCCCTAATTGTAGAATACTCTATTTCATATTCAAGATTGGAGCTTAGAGTGAAAAATATCTCATTGAGTGTTTGCTCATCAAGGGATTTGTAATAAATTCCTCCAGTTTCTTTTGCAATTGAAATCAAAGTTTTTTCATCCAAGTCTGCATATTGTGGTTCTCCATAGATATCATCTCGTAAAAATACTGGTTCAGCAGAACCTAATCCAATTGTATGAATTTGAACATGATTAATTTTTGCATATTCAATTGCTTCTTCTGGAGTGACAAATCCTGAATTATGAACTCCATCACTTAACAAAATTATAACTCCTCGCTTATCTGGAATTGAAGATGCCATATCAATTCCTAAAGCAAGTCCATCACCAATTGCAGTAGCTCCTTGACTTTGCTGAATTGAAGATACTGCATTAACAGTTTTTTCCTTATCTGGAGAAAGATATGAAATGGTAGTAGCTCCTGATTCAAAGAGTATGACACCCACATTATTTTGAGAGCCAATTTTTGAAACCAAATTACTAATTGCTGCCTTTGCAGCATCTAGGCGTGTAGGTGTATAATCTGAGGCTGCCATGCTCTCAGAACCATCTAAAACTATACTCAAATTGATTCCTTTTTCAACTGATAATGTTGGAATCTGAGGATTTGCCAATCCAATAATTACCAATCCGAGAATCCCCACCATCAATACAAAAGGCAAATGTTTTCTAAAGAAATTTTTGCCCATGACAGACTTTTTTATAATTTTTAATGAACTAAATTTTAGAATTGATTCTTTTTTCTCAGAATTATATTTTCTATACAAAATGTACAACCCAGGAATAATTAAAAGTAAAAACAATGCATAAAAAAATTCAAACTCTATTTGCATTATCTTCTACCTCTATTTTTAGTTCTAACATATCGGTTAAACGTGATATCAAAAGATTCTTCATTTGAAAGAGTTAGAAAATCAATTCCCATCTTTTTCATTTCAAATTCAATTTGCTTTCTTGTTTTTTTGATCAAGCTGAAATATTCATCCTGAAATTTTTTATCAGATGTATTTACCAGAATTTGCTCTCCGGATTCTGCATCTTCTAAATAGACATGACCCATTTCAGGAATTTCCGTTTCGCGAATATCTAAAATATTAACAAGAACAATTTGATGCTTGAATTTTAATAATTTTAATGGTTTTACAAAAGAATCCGAGATAAAGTCTGAAATAATAAAAACTACACTTCTTTTCTTTAGATTTTTTTGTAATTCAGATAATGATTTAAAAATATTAGTGTTATTACTTTTGGTTTGATAATCTAGTAATTCTTTAAGAATTTCCATCATGTGTTTTTTTCCTTTTTTAGCTGGAATGAATTTTTCAAGTGAATCTGTAAAAAGACCTATCCCAATTCTATCATTATTTTTCAAAGCTGAAAAAATTAACGATGCTGATACTTCAAAACCTAATTCTTTTTTACTTTTCACATATCCAAAATCATTTGATGCTGACATATCCATAACTACATAGACATTGAGTTCTTTTTCCTCGACAAACTCTTTTACAAAAAGATCATTGTATCTGGCTGATACATTCCAATCTACACGTCTTGTGTCATCACCTGCAGTATATGCACGTACTTCTGAGAATTCTATTCCTCCGCCTCTAAATTGTGACCTATAGGCACCTGATTCCATGCCTTCAACAATATTTTTAGTCTTAATCTCCAGATTTTTGACCTGTTTTAAAAGGTCAGAGAGTTGAGTCATTTCTAGGGGGAACTAATCTTTTCTAAAACAAAATCAATCACTTTATCAGAATTGATTCCATTTGCTTCAGCTTCAAATGTCATAATTATTCTGTGACGTAAAACTTCATGTGCTACTTCTTTTATATCTTCAGGAATAATGAATCCTCTTCCATTTAGTAATGCATTTGCTTTTGCAGTTCTCATCAACCAAATTGATGCTCTAGGAGATGCACCAAATTCAATCATGTTTTCTAAATCTAGATCATAGTCTTTTGGATTTCTTGTTGCATTAACAATATCTGCAATATATTCTGTAATTACTTTGTCTGCATAGATTTTTTCATTAAACTTTTGAATTTCAAGAATCTCTGATGGGCTAATTAATGATGTTATTGAATCAGAATTGCTAGATGAATTTTTTTCAATGATTTCTATTTCTTCTTGTTTTGATGGATAATCAATTAAAATTTTCATTCCAAACCTATCTACTTGTGCTTCAGGAAGTTTGTAAGTTCCCTCATTATCAATTGGATTTTGTGTGGCAAGAACGAGAAATGGTTTTTTTAATTCAAAAGTTTCACCGTGAATGCTGACATTTTTTTCTTGCATTGCCTCAAGTAATGCAGACTGAACTTTTGGCGGAGCGCGATTAATTTCGTCAGCGAGTACAAAATTGTGAAATATTGGACCTTTTTGTACAACAAAAGAGCCGGAAACATTTTTGTAAATTTTTGTTCCCACAATATCTGCTGGAAGTAAATCTGGTGTAAACTGTATTCGGACATGATCTACATTGAAGATTTGTGCCATTGTTTTTACCATCAATGTTTTTGCCAAACCTGGAACACTTTCAAGTAATACATGTCCATCTGCAATTATGGAAATGAGAATTTTTCTTAATGCATTTTGTTGACCAACAATGACATTATGAGATTCATCAAACACTTTTGATAGTTTCTCGGCATATTTTTGAGCATCTATATTCAAATCTTGAATTTCCTTGTTTGAAACTGAATAATTCACATGATTTTCTCTAAGTGCCATGATTCCATATATCCATTTTATAATAAATAGCAGTATGGTTCATTCGAAAGATGTACCAACTTTTCATCATTCATAATTTTTTTAGATGATTATTTTAAGAAAAAATTATACAACAATTATTTTTCGTTTTACAAGATTTTCAAGTATATTTAGAAAATCATCGTCGGTGATTTTTTCTTCATACCACCATCCAGCAGAGATTTTTACCCATTGTGGAATCTTCCATTGAGATTCAGAAAGTACATCTCGTTCAGGAACTGAAATAATTTGTTTTTCAAACAAAAAATCTATTCCTTCAAGAAATTCTAAATCAGAGATTTGGTTTGTTATCCACCATTCTGTATTTACTTTAATCCATTGTGGGATTTTTGGTAATTCTGGAGGCAATCCTTTCTCAAAACCTGAAATTTTCAAAACTCCTTGTGATGTTGGACCAACTTTGAATGCCACATGCCAAAATCCCATCTCATCTATGCTTTGAATAAATTCTACAGGTTCATCATTTAGAGTTACAGAAAATTTTTCATCGCCTGAGATAGGTGGAAACTCAAAGTTTGCATAAGTTTCTAATGGATAGCTATTGTATCCTTTAAGGCTTAATGTGGTTCCTGTTTCATCAAATTTTGCAGCAGAATACCATGCTCCTGAATCATATCTGAAATCAAAGTTCCCTTCATCTTTTTTTGCAGTAACAGGTATTACTGTAGTATCAACTGGTGCAAAACAAGAATAAAAGCGAACAGGTTCAGAGACAGATGGATCAGGATATATTGTAAAATTTAGAATTTCTCCTGGTTCAATTTTTTCAATACGTTCAATGTTTTGAGCTACATCTAAGATGTATTTTTCATAACCATGTACAATTGCAAATATTTTGGGATTGTATACAGTTTGATTTCCAATATTTTTAATTCTACCAGTAACATGTCCATCATCAAAAGTTATCAAAGTTTTATCGTAGATAATTTGTATAGGAATTGGTGATTTTGCAGTCTTGATATATTTTAATTCTGCTTTTAATACAACAGGATTTGGATCATTAATCTCTGGAAATTTTAGTTTGAATGGAATATCAGCCATTGGAGGAATTGGAACATGGTTAAACGTCTTGGTTATTTTTGTTTCATCATCAATTACGGATATTGTGATCGTTGGAATTAATGCAAAATCATTTTGATTTTTAACATTACCAACAACAGTAAAAATTCCTTCATAGTCATAATAACTAGCGTATTCAGTATCAGGTATGAAAACATCAGCATGGACAGCTGGAAAAAATATGACTAGGCAAAAAGATACAATTGCTGAAATGCAAAGAAACGAATTAGAAGGAGTTGATAATATCTTCGAATCCAGATGTTGATTTCTCAATTGAGCTTGGTCTATAGTCTTCAACTAATTTATCTATGAGATCTTTTGCTTTAATATAATATCTCTTTTTGAGTTGAACTAGTTTTGTTTCAACTAATCCATCACCTACAATTTGTGAAAGATATAATGAAACAGTAGATGGAGATTTTCTAACTTCTTTAACCAATTGACTAAATTCTAAACCATCTTCTTTGATTAATGCTAGTAACAAATCACGCGGAGTTTGTTTTCTAAGTGCTTTAATTACAATAGACTCTTCTTCTGTAATTCGAGGTGGGTAGAATCTTGCTTGACGTGGGCCACGAATGACTTTGATAATTCCATTTTTTTCTAATTTCCCAAGATAATGACTAAGTACACCATTTTTTAATCCAGATGAACGCATTATTTCACGGAATTGAATTCCAGGATTTTCTTCAATGATTTGTTGTAATTGAGAATCTCTATCAGTCATTTCTAAACACTCCTAATGCCAATAATCCTAATGTAATAAATGTCAATAAATGTCCTACTTCAGAAAATGACATTGCTCCAATATCATAGATATTTGGCCAGGTTGCATCAACAAGTAAAACAATTTCTGCTCCGATAAAATTTGTAAAAGCTATAGCACTTAGTAAGAGACGTTTTGTTCGGAGTCTATAATATGCGACTACGGCTAATGTTGAAATGAAAACAGATAGTGTGATTCCTCCAATATGTAAGAAAATGTGAGCAAGATGGTATCCATGTAAAAGATGTGGAATGATTATAGGTAATGCCAAAATTGCAATTACACCAGCAACTACAATTGAAAATAATGTTGATTTTCTCTCAACAATTCTTTCAGGCCTAAACAAAGTGATCAAAATTACTGTTTTTCTGATTTAAAGCGACTGGTTCAATTTTCGAACAAGAATCGATCAAACACGAATGATTCCTTTTTGAATCAAAAATTCTAATCCCTGAACAAATGTTTCATCATCTATTTGTCCTGCTGCCCACCAAGATGCATTGTTTCTTATCCACGATGGAATTTCTTTAGAGGCAGATGATTCTTGCTGTGTTTCTGGAATTATAATGATTTTATTTTTAATTAAATATTCAATCCCCTGAATGAATGTATTATCATCTATTTGTTCTTCAGACCACCATAACGCATTGTTTCTTATCCAATCAGGAATTGAAATTTCATTTGTTTTTCTATCAATAATAATTGGAATTGTTGATTTTGCAAGATCATTGTAATCTAAATTTTTAAAATTCAGATATGCAATATCTGAAACATCTTGAGGTATTGTAAATTCTGCAATATTGTGTTCTTCTTTTGAATCACTACTAATTCCACTTTGTTCATAAATGATTTTATCATTTTGAGTAATTGAAAATTCATAGTGTGTAGCAACAGGTCTATTCTTTAAGAAAATATCAGTAATATCAAAAATTATTTTTGCATCAGAATTAGATTTTAGATTCTCGGGTTCCCAAGAAACTAAAACTCTAAACTGTCCATTTTCAGTGACAGAGCTTAAATGAGTGTAATCACGATCTGGTTTTATTATAAAATTCATTCCATCCTCATTTTGATTATATTGAAATACATTCAATAGTTCTCTTTGATATATGATAAAGTGTACAACTCGTTCTTCAGAGAAAAAATCATCAATGTTTACAACATCCTCAGAAATTTGAACATGGTTAATGAATATTTTATATCCAGATACCAGTAAATCACCAAAATTTTTTGGGATTACTATTTCTTGATGAACTACAGATGTTTGATTAATGTTAGATAAACTCCATTCAAATGGCATGGAGAAACTAATTTCTTTTGAATTTGAATCATACTTAAAATTAGAAATTTCATCATAGTAGGATATTACCTGAATGAATTGCTCACCAAAATTTTCATCAACAAAATCATATTGTGTAGCTTGTGCAATAGAGATCCCAGCATTAAAAACTAGAGGTTTTGCTAATTTTTTGGAATATCCATCTGCTGTAAGTATTGAAATATCAAATTTGTATAGACCACCTTCACTAAGTTTTGGTCCTTTGACATGAATCAATCTATTATCTATTCCTAATAATGAACCAAACAAATTTCCACCAGTGTCTTCTTCAATTAATATAGAATCATGTTCTTCTGATACAAAATTAAAAACTAGGAATCCATTATCAGCTTTGAATTCTTGCTCAAATAGAAATTGTTCACCACGTTGGGATTTTATCAAAAATGTAACATCTCGCAGAGTAATTTTGGAATCAAAATCAATTAATGAAATTGATATTTGTTGATCATCATTTGTGTTAGGGTCACTTTTGGAAGATGAAACCTCCAGTGTTACTAATCTGCCATCTAATTCTTCAGGGGGAAAGGTTTCACTTCCAACTCCATGACCATATACACTATCAAAGGATAATGCAAGTAGAGATGGAAACAATAGAAGTAAAAGTAATGTATGATTTTTCAAACTAGGTCCACTTGTTTGGATCTTTTTTGCGAATCTCTTTTCCGTCAATTGTGATTAGATCTTGTTCTTCAAAGACAGTATGCCATTTACCGTTACTTGGGAAAATTTTGTTCATCTCTTCAACTTTGTCATTTGTTGGCGGTTTATTCATCAAAGCTCCCCATTTCATATTTGGAACTTTGGGCATTATGTCGTTGATGTCTTTCATTTCACTATCACTTAACAGAATTTATTTAAAAACCTATGATTGAATTCTCATAATTCCTTCTTTGATTAAGAATTGAATTCCTTGAATGAATGAATTATCATCTATTTGTCCTGCTGCCCACCATTCTGCATTATTTTTTATCCATGCTGGAATTTCATTAGATCCTAAGCTTGAACCCTGTGTTGTTGGAGGAATTTTTAAAACATCTTCTTTGATTAAGAATTGAATTCCTTGAATGAATGAATTATCATCTATTTGTCCTGCTGCCCACCACTCTGCATTATTTTTTATCCAGTCAGGTATTGCATCTTTTACTGTTGTTGGTATAGAAGCATCAGGACCTATTTCTATAATTGCAGTACCAATTCCAGCATATTTTGGATTATAATCTAATCCAGTTCCTAAAACTTTGACATCAACTCTAATTTGTCCTTGGGATGGAACAAAAATTCTTTGAACATCAATTCCTTCAGTTGATGTAATGCCAAGGCCAGTAGTGCTTTCACCAACATTATTGGCAATTTCATTATCAAATTCATCAAAAACAAAGTATGCATACTTGATATCTCTGATTAGATCTTTATTTTCATTAAAGAATGCAAATTCAAATGGAATTTCTTGATTGGCACCATATTTTCCATCCCATGAAATTTTTACAGTGGTTGGGATTTTTTCAAAGTTTTTAGCATCTACTAGATAAAATTCTGTTGAACTTTTTGATGCTTCAGATAGTGGAACAAGTTTCAAATCCATTTTTGAATTAGCATAATTATTTGGACCTAATGATTCGTTAATTTTTTGTAATTCATTTTTTGTAATAAGAAAATGGACGATATTTGTATCCTCAAATGAATAAGGATCATTTAGTAATGCTCTTTGATCAATTTCTACACCATTAACATATCCTTTGAATTGTTTACCCTCTGCATAAGGAACAAATGTTTTTGGAACTCGTACTTCTTCATGTACCACTTGAACCAAGTCAACATAAGATGGGTTCCAATCAAATGGCATATCAAATGAAATTGAATTGTCAGTAGTATCAAACTTAAAGTTATCAACATCATCATAGTATGTTTTTATTTTTACTGGGATTTCGTCAGCGTTTGCAGTTTTTATGAAAAAGTCTTGCTCTTGTGCAACACTGACAAATGTTTCATAACTTAGCAAATTAGCTAGCACAGTTCTGGGACTCGTAGCAGCCTCAATGTCAACCCTAATTTTGTATAATCCACCTTTTACAAAAATTGGGCCTGTAATTGATGGTCTTGCACATATGTCTAAATTCTCATCAGTACATGCTGCACCCTGAACAAACAATGCACCTGGTGCACTAACATGTT